>NZ_JBEZJZ010000030.1:0-79246 GCF_040651455.1 Streptomyces sp. NPDC048483 | reverse complement strand
CATCGCCCAGCTGATCGAGAAGTTCGACATCGCGGACGTCAACGCCAACCCGGCCCGCTTCGACCTGAAGAAGGCCGAGGCCGAAGAGCACCGACCGGAGCTTCAGCCGCTCCGAGCCGTAGCCGGTCTCAGGGCGGAGGCTGAAGGAGTCACCTGTGCAGTCGGTGCCAGTGAAGACCACGGCGGTCGAGTCGGTGAAGTTACGGGGCGAATGCGCGGGCGGGACCTCGGGGTCGGCCACCTCGGGGAGCGGGACGCACGTGCCGCTCGGCGGGTTGGGCAGCAGGTGCAGCACCGGATCGCCGTCGACGACGTAGGTGAACGGGCCGGTGGCGGCGTGTGCCGAGGCCGGCGCGCTCAGGACGAGCGCGAGGGCGCCGACGGCGGTGGCGACGGCGCTGGCGGCAGTGCGGCGGAGACGCATGCAGACATTCCTTCCTATAGGCGATCCATACGGCTTGCCTGATGCCCATGCATACGCCCGGAGATGTCACGCAGATGTGCTCGTCACACGAAGGGGTGCTGCGGAATCGATCCCTCAGGGACCGCGGCGCAGGGCTTCCCATACTCAAGAATCTGACTAATCATGGTTGGGAGTATGGATTACTGGAGCGTGACCGGTCTGTGAGAGACCGGCCGAGGCGAGGGGTATGCGGCATGACGACCACTGCAGAGAGCACGGCGGACCGCTTCCGGGTGGCTGTGGAGGCACGCCAACTCGACGCCCTGGAAGAGATGTTCACCGAGGACATCCGCTTCTACAGCCCGGTGAAGTTCACCCCCTTCGAGGGGCGCCCGATGGTGCTGGGGCTCTTCGGGGTGCTGTTGCGTACGTTCGAGGACTTCCGTTACGTGGGCGAGCTGGCCGGCAGCGCCGAGACGGCGGCGGGGGCGGACGGCGGGGTCGCCGACTCGGCGATCCTGATCTTCCGGGCGACCGTGAACGGCAAGCAGATCCACGGCATCGACCTGCTGCAGTTCGACGAGGCGGGGCGGATCAGGGAGTTCACCGTGATGGTGCGGCCGCAGTCCGCGGTGCAGGCGCTGAGCGAGGCGGTGCTGGCCGGGCTGGTCGCCGACGGCCTCGGACCGCAGCCGTAGGGCGAGGTGCGCCGGCCCCCGCCACGGGTGGTGCGGGGCCGGCGCGCGGAGTATCAGCCGGTCACCGAGATCGCGGCGGCGGGGCAGATGGCCGCGGCCTCGCGTACCGCGTCGTGCAGCTCCGCCGGCGGCTCGGCGTCGAGGACGACGACGATGCCGTCCTCGTCGCGCTGGTCGAAAACGTCCGGCGCCGCGAGCACGCAGCTGCCGGCGCCGCAGCATTTCTCCTGGTCGGCATGAATGCGCATGGTTCCTGGTTCTCCCAAGTCAGGTGTACGGAACAGGGGGGCGGTGTACGGAACGGGGGGCGGGGCGGTGCGTACGGGCGCGGGCTACCAGGTCACCGGCAGCGCGTGGACCCCGTAGATCCCCATGTCGTGGCGGAAGGAGATCTCCTCGAAGGGGAGGGCGAGCCGCAGATCCGGCAGTCGGCGCAGCAGCGTCTCGATCGCGATCTGGAGCTCCACCCGGGCCAGCGGCTGGCCCAGGCACTGGTGGACGCCGAAGCCGAAGGCGACATGGCGGCGGGCGTCGCGGCCGACGTCGAGGGTGTCGCCCGCGGGGAAGACGTCCTCGTCGCGGTTGGCGGTGTTGATCGCGCAGAGCACGCCCTCGCCCGCGCGGATCGTCACGCCGCCGATGATGACGTCCTCGGTGGCGACCCGCGGCACGCCGTTGTGCACGATCGTCAGATAGCGCAGCAGCTCCTCGACCGCGCCCTTGACCAGCGACGGGTCCTCGCGCAGCCGGGCCAGCTGGTCGGGGTTGCGCAGCAGCGCGAGCGTCGAGAGGGCCGTCATATTGGCGGTCGTCTCATGGCCGGCGATCAGCAACAGCCGTCCCATGGAGGCGATTTCGGCGGTATCGAGTTCGCCGCGCGCCACCAGCCGGCTGAAGATCCCGTCGTCCGGCTGCTGCCGCTTGGCCTCGGCCAGCCGCGTCATATAGGCGACCAGCTCGTCCGACGCGGCACGTACCTCCTCGGCGGTCGACCGGAGGTTGAGCAGGACCTTGCCGCGGTCCTGGAAGAAGGCATGGTCCTCGTACGGGACGCCGAGCAGCAGGCAGATCACCAGGGACGGCAGCGGCAGCGCGAACTCGGCGACCAGATCGGCCGAGGTCTTGCCGTCGGTCATCGCCGCCAGCAGATCGTCGGCGATGCGCTGCACCTCGGGGCGCATCGCCTCCACCTTCTTCACCATGAAGTCGGCGGTGAGCATCCGGCGCAGCCGGGCGTGCTCGGGATCGTCCTTGCGGAGGAAGGAGGGGTTGTTGATGACCACTTCCCGTACGCCGGCGGCGAGGAAGGGGAATCCCGGGCGGGTCGCGTCGGCGCTGAACCGCGGGTCTCCGAGGACCGCCCGTACGTCCTGATACCGGGTCACCAGCCAGCAGGAGGAGTCGTCCCAGAGCGTGGCCCGGGTGACCGGCGCCTCCGTACGGGCTCGTTCGACGTGGGGTGGCGGATCGAAGGGGCAGCCGGCGGCCCGTGCGGCCGGGACGGTCAGGGTGTCCGGGTGTGCCGCGCGTGTTTCCTGGGGTCGTTGTGCGGTCGTCATGCGGCTGTCCTTCCACGATCGGGAGGCGGCGTCGTTGCCGCGGGAGTGCATGTGCCGACACTCGCAACTTAGTTACCGAAGTTAAGTAACTGGGTGGATTCACGGTAACTCGCGCCGAGTTGGCGGGGGAAGGGGTGATCGCGGTGCGTAGGAGGTTGGCTCAAAGCGGACGTCGGCCGGTACGCACTGCCACCGACCCGTTCCCCTACGAGGTCGTCGATGCGGCGGCTACAGTCACCCCATGCCGGACCCCGCAAGAGACCAGGCCAACGGTCAGGCCCGTGACCAGGCCCGTGACCAGAGCCGCGACCAGGCCCGTGACCAGGACCCCACCGCCGCGCTGCAAAGGGTGCTGGCCACGCTGGCCTACCTGCTCACCCGCTCGCGGGCACACGAGCGCCAGGCGGCGCAGGCGGGTGTCACAGTGGCCCGCTCCGACCTTTGGCTGCTGATGGCGCTGGAGGACGGCGGGGGCGTCAGCAGGGTCGGCGATCTGGCCGCGCTGCTGATGGTCGAGCCGCCCCATGTGACCCGCCAGATCGGCCAGTTGGAGTCCCAGGACCTGGTCGAGCGCACCGCGGACACGCTCGATCGCCGCGCCCGCAAGGTGGCCATCACCCCGCACGGCAGGGCCGTCCTGAGGAGCCTCCAGCAAACCGGCCAGGCCACCCTTCACGACGCCCTCGCCGGTTTCGACGACGCCGACATCGCCACCACCGTCGCCGTACTCAACCGTCTGGTGGCCCAAGCCCGGCGCAAGCACACGCAGGAGGACCGCCAGCGGGGGCGGGGGGCGTAGGCAGCAGGGAGTTAGGTAGCAGGGGAGGGGGCGGGGCTGCCGCTCCCGTCCCCTGCTCCTGTCCGCGCGGTACTACTCGATCTCGACCCGGCCGCTGTGGCCCTGGCCGTTGCCGGCCTTGCCGGTGCCCTCGCTCTTGCCAGTGCCGGTTCCGGTGCCGTTGTCCGGGGCGTCGGTGGCGCCGAGGTTGCGGCGGACCGAATCGAGGATGGTCAGGCCCTGACCGACCAGGCCGGCGGCGATCTCGCCGAGGCCGTCGGCGCCGTTGAGGACGTTGACGTTGGCGCCCTGGAGGCCGGCCGAGGCCTCCTTGACGATCTGCGGGAGCTGGTCGATGACCATGCGGTCCAGCGCCACCCGGTCGTACGAGGCGGCGGCCTCGGCCTGGATCTTCATCCGCTCGGCCTCGGCCAGGGCCAGCAGCCGGATGCGCTCGGCCTCCGCCTCGGCGGGCTTGACGACCTCGGCGACCAGCTGCTGCTGACGCAGCTCGGCGGCGCGCTCGGCGAGCTCGGTCTGCGCGGCCAGCACCTCATGCTGGGCGTGCGCCTGCGCCAGCGGACCGGCCTGCGCGGCCTTGGCCTGGGCGCGTTCGACCTCGGCGTTGTACTCGGCCTGGACGATGGCCGTCCGCCGCTGGTACTCGGCCTGATTCCGCGCGGCTTCCTGCTGCGCCTCGACCGACGCCTGGGTGGCCTGGGCCTGGGAGATCTGTGCCTTCTGCTGGATGGCGGCCTTGTGCGGGGCCGACATCGCCGCGATGTAGCCGGTGTCGCCGTCGTCGATCGACTGGATCTGCAGCGAGTCGACGGTCAGGCCGATCTTGGCCATCTCGGTCTTGGAGGTCTCCAGTACCTCGGTGGCCAGCTTCTGCCGCTCCGTGACGATCTCCTCGACCGTCATCGAACCGATGATGGACCGCAGATGACCGGCGAAGATCCGGCCGGTCAGCACCGCCATCTGGTCCTGGTCGGACAGGAAGCGCTGGCCGGCGTTGACCACGCTCTCGGTGTCGTTGCCAACCTTGAACGCGATCACGGCACGGACCGTCAGCGCGATGCCCTGCCGGGTGACGCATTTCTCGGCGACCTCTGCCTCACACATCGCCAGTGTCAGGAAGCGGACCTTACGGAAGACCGGCAGCACGAACTTGCCGTGACCGGTCACCACCCGGAATGGCGCGCCCCCCTGACCACGCTTGCCTCCCGAGATCAGCATGGCTTGATCGGGGGCCGGAACGCGGTAACCGAACATCCTTCGTCTCCTCAACCGGCGTCGCCGGGGTCGCCGGTCAACGCCTCCAACGGATCAGCCCACTCAATGACGTCGACCTGGCGCGCGCCGCGGGACTCGATCACGAGCACCGTCGCGCCCACCGGTAGGGGCTCGGCAGACCAGGCGACAAAAGCCTCGGAGCCACCCCTGACCGACACCAGAACCTCACCGGGGCCGGCAGCCCCGCGAGTGCCGATCAACAGCACTCCTGTACAGCCGATCACGGCATCGTCCTGCGCCATCGGCGGCTGCCTTCCCCGTTACGTTCCTGGAAATCCGACCATAGCGTTCCCTCGACCGGTGGCCTATCCTCGGGGCGCGCCGAGCCACAGGCGCCCTCGTGGGCCCGCCGGTTCAGCGTGTCGGCTCAGGTCAGCCCGTCGAGCGCGGCCAGGATGTCGGACGGCTCGGCGCGGGTCTTGTAGTCGGTGTCGACGAAGGCCCAGCGGATGGTGGCGTCGCGGTCGATGACGTAGGTGGCAGGTATCGGGAGCGTGTGCGGATGGCCGCCGTTGACGCGCTGGAGGTCGAAGCCGAAGGAGTCGTAGACGGCGGCGAGATCCTCGGGCAGGTCGAAGCTGAGGCCGTACTGCTTGGCGGTGTCGGAGCCGATGTCGCTGAGGACCGGGAAGGCGAGATCGTGCTTCTCGGTGAGGGTGAGGGACTCGTCGGGGATCTGCGGCGATACGGCCACCAGCTGGGCGCCGCGGGCGGTGATCTCGCCGAGCTGCTGCTGGAGGGCGTGCAGGGCCAGGTTGCAGAACGGGCACCAGGCCCCGCGGTAGAAGGTGAGCACGACCGGGCCGTCGGTCAGCAGGGCGTCCAGGGTCACGGCCGTACCGTTCGCCGCGGGGAGGCTGAAGCGGGGGGCCGTGGCACCGACGTTCAGGGCACGGCCGGCCTGGCCGGATGCGGCGTGTTCGCGGTCGGTGCGCTCCATGACCTTGCGTGCGGCGGCAGGGATCTCGCCGGAGCGGGTGCGGAGGAAGGCGGCGAGTTCGTCGTTGAGGCTCATGGCGGTGGTACCTCCTGTGGCGTGGGTGAGGTGGGGGCACGCAGGGGAGCCAGGGCCCCCGCCACGGACTCCCGCAGCGTGTCGGCGGCGGCGCCCGCGCGGGAGCGCAGATTGACCCCGTACGCCAGGGTCGCGAGCACGGCCGCCGCGGCGTCCAGGTCGACGGACGGATGGAGCTGCCCGAGACCGGCGGCCGTGCCCAGCGCGGAGCGCATGGCCGACTGCAGGGATTCGTGGTGCGCGTCCAGCAGTTCGCGTATCGCCGGATCGGCGCATTCCGGTCCGGCGTGCGCATTGGTGACCATGCAGCCCCAGCCGGCGACCGCACCGGAACAGCGCACCCCGATCAGGCCCGTGAAGAAGTTCTCGATCGCGGTCAGTCCCGAGGGATCGGCGGAGAGCGCGGCGAAGGCGGGCGTGGAGTGCTGCGCTATATAGCGGCCCAGGGCGGCGGCGTAGAGACCGTCCTTGCTGCCGAACGTTGCGTAGAGGCTGGAGCGGCTCAGACCGGTCGCGGAAACCAGCGCCTGTATCCCGGTGGCGGGCATGCCCTGGCGCCAGAAGACGCGCACGGCGTCGTCGAGTACGACGTCGGGGTTGAAGTGCTTGATGTCCGGTGGCATGGAGCCTCCCTGTGCCGTTGCGGGGATCCGCGTCCGTGAATCTTGGAACGTCCATTCCAAGTTAGGTGAACCGCGGGCAGTTGACAAGAGGATTTCGGTGACGTGCGGTTAAGTTCCCGATGGAGGTGAGGTGTTGGGGTGTTCGGCGGGTGCATGGGAGCGCGCCGCGGCGGTGTCGGGGAGGAAGGGCAGCAGCGTCGAAATCACCACCGCCAGCGCCAGGTTGAAGATGATGGCGATGGTCAGCGCATGCCCGTAGGCGCCGGTGTCGTGGTGCGCGGCGTCGCCCAGGGCGTTGTAGTAGAGGACGCCGACGACGGCGACGCCGACCGCGCCGCCCACCTGCTGGCAGGTGGAGAGCACACCGGAGGCCATCCCCACCTCCTTGGGGCCGACGTTGGCGAGCACGGCGTTCAGCAGCGGCGTGACCAGGAGTCCGTTGCCGGCGCCGACCAGGACCAGCGGCGGCGCAAGGCCCCACGCCGTCAGGCCCGTACCGGCATTGCTGACCAGCACGATGGCGGCGACGTATCCCAGCCCGCTGACGAGCGCACCCGCCTGCAGCACCCGACGCCCGGGGGCCAGTCGCCCGGCGATGACGCTGACCGCGAAGAACGCGACGGCGAGCGGCGTATAGACCAGCCCGGCGCCGAGTGCGTCCATCCCCAGGCCGTCCTGCAGGGTGAGCGAGAGGATGAGGAAGAAGGAGTTGATGCCCGCGTACGCGACGACGACCAGGGTGGTTCCGACGGCGAACGGGCGCGTACGGAGCAGCCCGAGATCGACGAGCGGAGCGCCCCCGGAAGCGGCAACCCGCCGCTCCACCAGGGCGAATGCCGCGAACGCGAGTGCGCTGCCGGCCAGGCTGAGCCAGGTCCACACCGGCCACCCGTACGAGCGCCCCTCCACCAGCGGCACGACAAGGAGGAAGAGGGCCACGGTCAGCACGACGGCGCCCGGCAGGTCGAGACGCCTCACCTCCGGTGCGCGCGACTCGGGCACCCGCAGCAGGGCGAGGACCAGCGTGGCCAGCCCTATGGGGACGTTGACCCAGAAGACCGACCGCCAGGAGGAGCCGAAGAGTTCGGCAGACAGGGCGGCGGAGAAGCCGGTGGAGATGAGTACGCCGCCGAGCAGCTGGCCGACGATGGTGGCCATGCCGATGACGGCACCGAGCGCACCGAACGCCTTCGGGCGCTGCGCCACCGGTATCAGCACCTGGATCATCGCGAAGACCTGCGGAAACATCGCGGCCGCGGACAGTCCCTGCGCGAGCCGCGCGGCAATCAGGCTGCCGGGGTCGGGGGCGGCGGCGCAGCCCACGGAGGTCAGCGTGAACAGGGCCATTCCGATCAGGAACAGCCGCCGGCGGCCGTAGCGGTCGCCGAGCCGGGCGCCGGTGATGAGGGCGATGGCGTAGGTGAGTTGGTAGCCGGCCAGGACCAGCTGGATGTCGGCGGCGGAGGCGTGCAGATCGGCCTGGATGGCGGGTGCGGCGACGAGCACGATGAAGGTGTCGAGGACGGCCATGAAGGCCCCCACCAGGACGATGGCCAGGGCCTGCCAGGGGGAGCGGGGGCGGGAGAGGCTGTGCGGGGAGTGCGAAGTGCGCCGGGAGCGCGTGGTGTGCTGCCCTGCGGACCGCTGTCCGTGGGCGTGTGAGGGCGTCGTCCGGGTCATGCCGTCAGCGTTGTGCAGCCCCGGTCGGACATACAGAGACCGATTATGCTGGTGTTCCAGCTACCCCCTACGCCCTTCTCCCCTACGTCAACTACGGCTCTTGCGAGTGTGATGGCAGACCTGGAGCGACGGCGCCGCCTGGCGGAATTTCTGCGGTCGCGCCGGGAGCGGATCACGCCGCGCGAGGCAGGTATCCCTGCGGGTCCTCGCAGGCGTACGCCGGGACTGCGGCGCGAGGAGGTCGCGCAGCTCTCCGGGGTGAGCGTCACCTGGTACACGTGGCTGGAACAGGCGCGGGACATCACCGTCAGCCGGCAGGTCCTCACCAGCCTGGCGCGCGCCCTGATGCTCAGCTCCGTAGAGCGCCGCCACCTGTTCGCACTCGCCGACGAGCGCCCCCCGGAGCAGCCACCGGGGCGCGGACCGGGCCCCGCCCTGCAGCGTCTGGTGGACGCCCTCGAGCCGCACCCCGCCTACCTCCTGGACGCGAACTGGGACCTGGTCGGCTGGAACCGCGCCGAGGCGGGCCTGATCGGCGATCCGGCGCAGCTGGCCCCCGCCGAACGCAATCTGCTCTGGCTGGTGTTCACGGATCCGGCCCTGCGCACGCTGCTCGTCGACTGGCAGGCGCAGGCCCGGAATCTGGTGGCCCAGTTCCGGGCGGATGCGCGCGGGCAGTTCGGTGAGCCGCGCTTCGAGCGGCTCACGGGCGAACTGCGCCGGCGGAGCCCGGAGTTCCGTGACGGGTGGGAGGCGCACGACCTCGCCGACTTCGGCAGCAGCCGCTGGGAGTTCGACCACTCCACCATCGGGCCGCTGACCTTCGACTATGTGAAGCTGGCGGCGCTGGACGCGCCTGGTGTGAAGCTGTTCGCGTGTATGCCGGCGGATGCGGAGACAGCCGGGAAGCTGCCCGAGTTGGTGTCGGGGGCTGTGGTGTCGTCGGGCGCTGGGGCCTCGTCGGGCGTCGCGTAGGTTCACCGTCACGCCAGAATGGCCCCCGTGAACAGGTCCGAAGATGACCACGCCAAGCGGTCCATGGCCCCGCGGGACGCCGCCTCCACGGGGGCCGACTTCCTTCAGCTGAACATCGACGATGCGCCCACGGGCGGGCGCGCCGACTGGCTGGCCCGGCAGCTGCGGCTGGCGATCTCCGACGGCCGTCTCCCGGTGGGGAGCAAGCTGCCGGCGACCCGGTCGCTCGCCGCTGACCTGCGGGTATCCCGTGGTGTGGTGACCGAGGCATACCAGCGGCTGATCGAGGACGGACAGATCGCGGGGCGGGGGCGGGGCGGCACGGTCGTCGTCGCCGCGCCCCTGTCGGCACCCGCGCCCACCCCCGTAACGGCCGCCCAATCGCCCCCGATGACCCCGTTCACCACGCCCTTCACCACCCCGCCCGGCCCGGACGTCTTCGATGCCCTCCGCGCGGCACCGGCCCGCATCGACCTCTCGCCCGGCGTGCCCGACCTGGCGGCGTTCCCGCGCGCGGCATGGCTGCGCGCCGAACGCGCCGTCCTCCGAGAGGTCCCCGCCTCCGACCTCGGCTACGGCGACCCCCGCGGCGCACCGTCCCTCCGCCGCGCCGTCGCCAACTGGCTGGCCCGTAATCGCGGGATCCGGGTGGACCCGGCGGAGGTGCTGATCGTCGCCGGCACCGCGCAGGCGCTCGGCCTGATCTCCCAGGTCCTGCGGCGTGACGGTATCTCCGCGATAGCGGTGGAGGACCCTGGTTCGCTCGGCGTGCGTCAGCATCTGCACAGCTGGGGGCTGGTGACACCGCCCGTCCCGGTGGATGAGGACGGGGTACGTGTCGATGCCCTCCGTGCCACCGGGGCGGCTGCCGTCATGCTCACGCCGGCCCACCAATTCCCCACCGGCGTGGTCCTGGGAGGCCGCCGGCGCCGCGAGCTCCTGCGGTGGGCGGGGGCGGGCGGCTTGATCATCGAGGACGACTACGACGCCGAGCACCGCTACGACCGCCCACCGGTGCCCGCGCTCCGCGCCATGCTCGCCGAGCACGTCTGCTACGCCGGCAGCATCTCCAAGCTGCTCGCGCCCGCCCTACGGGTGGGATGGCTGCTCGCGCCGCCGAAATACCGGGACGCCCTCGTCGACGCCAAACGGTTCGCCGACCTCGGCAACGCCGTACTGCCGCAGCTCGTCCTGGCCCACCTGATGGAATCCGGCGAACTGGAACGCCGGCTACGGCTCCTGCGCACCCGCCACCGCCGCCGCCGGGACGCGATGATCGCGGCGATCCGTACGCATCTGCCGCACGCGGTGGTGCACGGGGCGGCGGCGGGGCTGCACCTGACTGTCACGTTCGGGGGCCCGACGGGCATGCCTCCCACCGGCTCCTTTGACACCGAGGTGTCCCACACCGACGTTGCCCCCACCGAGGTCTCCCCCACCGAACTCTCCGAGAACGACGTCTCCGACACCGGCCTCGCCGCCGCGGCCCTCGTCGCCGGGGTGAAGGTCCAGCCCCTCTCCTGGCACTGCCTGCGCGCCCACCCGCCGGGGCTCGTCCTGGGCTATGCGGCGAGCTCACCGACGGCCATCACCGAGGGTGTGGCCGTCCTCGGCGAGACCCTTCGCGCTCTCCACCGACCGCCACTGACCGCCACTCCCTGACGCCGCCCGTCACCCGTGCCGCTCAGAAGACGGGCAGGCTCAAAGGTCGGGCGGCCTCAGGGAGCCCCGCCCCCCTCTCCTGCTCCGGCCGGGCGCCGAAAATCCGCCGCTCCGATTCCGCGATCGCGACATCGTTGATGCTCGCCTCCCGCCGCCGCATCAGCCCGTCCTCCGCGAACTCCCACAGCTCATTCCCGTAACTGCGCCACCACTGCCCCCTCGCATCCCGGCACTCGTACTGGAACCGCACCCCGATCCGGTTCCCGCTGTACGACCAGAGCTCCTTGCGCAGCGCGTAGTCCAGCTCCCGGGCCCACTTCTGGCGCAGAAAGGCCACGATGGCGTCGCGGCCGGTGAGGTGGGTGTCCCGGTTGCGCCAGACCGAGTCCTCCGTGTACGCGAGCGCAACGCGTTCGGGATCGCGGGTGTTCCACGCGTCCTCCGCGGCTTGCACCTTCTGCAGCGCACTTTGTGCGTCGAACACCGGGTACGCGGGCCGTGGCGCCATGCCGATCTCCTTCATCCGTCCTGATGAGCCGCGGAGAACGATCGTTCTCCGCTCGTGTCGGCTAGCATAGAGAACGTACGTTCTCCAGGGAAGGGGGAGCCGCACATGCGCCATCACGAGGGCGGGGACACGACGGCGGACGAGCCCCGCGTGCGCATCCTCGACGCCGCGGAGAAGCTGTTCTACGACCGCGGCATCCAGGCCGTCGGCATGGCCGAACTCCGCACCGAGGCCGACGTCTCCCTCAAGCGCCTCTACGCCTGCTTCCCCTCCAAGAACGACCTCATAGCCGCCTCCCTGGACCGCCGCGACACCCGCTGGCGCACCGCCCTCGCCGCCCACGTCACCGAGCACGCCACCACCCCCGAAGGCCGGCTGTCGGCCGTCTTCGACTGGCTGTACACGTGGTTCGCCACCCCCGACTTCCGGGGCTGCGCCTTCATCAACTCCTTCGGTGAACTGGGCGCCACCTCGGACGCCGTGACGGCCGTCGCCCGACGGCACAAGCAGGCACTTCTCGACTACCTGACGGACCTCGCCCGCGATCTCGGCGCGCGGGAACCGGCAGTGCTGGGTGCGCAGTTGGCGCTTCTGGTGAATGGGGCGATCACCGCGGCCGCGATCTCCGGGAGTCCGGGTGCGGCGCGGGAAGCCCATGGGGCGGCGCAGGCGCTGACGGCGACGGCCTGCCGCGCTCCCGGCAATCCGTAATCAACCGCTCGACGGCGCGATGCTGGGCGCCTTCATGACGGTGAGCCGGGCGGCGGGATTCGGGCAGACGGCGACGTCCCGGTGGGGCGTTGCGCTGTGGTGGAGCGCGGTGATCACGACGTTCCTGGCCATCGCCGGCTTCCTCTGCGCCCTCACTCCCCGGCGGCGCCGGGGCAGGCACTTCGCCCCGGCCGGCCCCGGCTACTTCGAGGACATCGGACGAGGAGCGGAGCGGGAGCCGCCGAGCCGCGCCTTCGAGCGGATCGCGCACGATCCGACCGGTCCGCTGCTCGCCTCGCTGCAGAGAACCAGCGAGATTATCCGCGCGAAGTACCGCTGGATCGAGATCGGCATCGTGCTGGTGCTGGTGGCGCTGCCTCAGTTGGCCGCGGTGCTGCGGATGTCGGTGTGAGGCTGTGAGCTGGTCGTGCGCCCTTACACACCGTCAGGGAACGGCCTATGGTCATTACTCCGCTGGGGGAGGGACGGAACATGGCGGCAGGTGGTTCGGCGTCGCGGCGGGCGCAGGAGGCACGGCGGCACGAGCGACGGTTACGTGAGCAGTGGCAGGCGGCGCGTCGGCAGGCCCAACGGTGGGAGGCGGCGAGCGAGGGGGAGCGACGGGTTGCGGCCCAGCTGCTGGTGCTGACCGAGCAGGGGTGGCGGCTGCTGGTCGACCGTCGGTGGCCGGGTACCCGGGCGGCGAATGTGGACATGCTGCTGGTCGGGCCCGGCGGCGTGTTCGTCATCGACGTCAAGAACTGGCGGGCCGCACCGGAGAGTTCGGGCGGCCGACTGGTGGCCGGGGGAGAGCCACGGGACGAGCATGCGCGCAAACTGACGGCCGTGACGAAGGCCGCAGAGTCCGCGGTGGCATCGCTGGGGCTGTCCCCCGTGGCCGTGCGGCCCCTGATGGTGTTCGCGGGGCACCGGCTGGACAGGGAGCTCGGCAGGATCCGGCTGCTGGGCGAGCACAACATCGGGCCCGCCCTGATGCGGGAGCGGGGCCGGCTGGCGGCCGCATCGGTACGGGCCATCGCCGACCATCTGGAGCGGGTGTTCCCCGAGTACGAGGATGCGGGCGTCACGGAGGCCGCACAGCGGCCCGATCGTCCTCAGGCGCCGGAGTCGGAGGGGCTCTTCGATCTCGACGGGCTGGTCGAGGCCGCGCTCGACGAGGCCCGGCGGGCGCCCATCGAACAGTGGATGACCTTTCTCCACCCCGATCAGGTCGCGCTGGTACGCCGTAACTGGGCCGGCCCCGCCCGCATCAGCGGCCCGGCGGGCACCGGCAAAACCGTCGTCGGCCTGCATCGCGCGGCCCATCTCGCGCAGCGCACCAGCGGCAGGATTCTCTACGTCACCTTCGCCAACAACCTGCCGCGGGTGCAGGGCACCTTCCTCAA
The DNA here is from genome assembly GCF_040651455.1 of Streptomyces sp. NPDC048483. Classification (NCBI taxonomy): domain Bacteria; kingdom Bacillati; phylum Actinomycetota; class Actinomycetes; order Kitasatosporales; family Streptomycetaceae; genus Streptomyces; species Streptomyces sp. NPDC048483. The sequence goes on along the minus strand of NZ_JBEZJZ010000030.1, from coordinate 65,932 downwards.
GACGATGTCGCCCGCGACGGCGGACCGGGTCGATTTCCGCAGCCTGCATTCCTGGGCCCAGGAATTTCTGCGCGGCCGTGGCGTCCCGGTCCGACTCGACAAGAACAAGGCGGATACGGCCTTCAGCCGCGCCTGGACGCACGAGGGGCGGGACAGTTGCCTGGCGGAGATAGATCCGCTCCCGCATTACTGGCACGAGGAGATCAACTGCGTCATCAAGGGGCGAGGCATCACCTCCTTCGAGGAGTACGCCGCGGTGCCCCGCCGCCGCCGTCGGGCGAGCCTTCGCCGGCCCCACCGCCAGGCCGTCTGGGCGCTGTACGAGGCGTATGAGTCCTATCGCCTCGACTACGGCGTACACGACTTCAATGACGTCCTCGCCCTGGCCCTCGCGCAGGCGGCAGGCCGCACCGGGGCGGCCCCGTACTCCGCCGTGATCGTCGACGAGGTGCAGGACCTGACCCTTGTGGGGGTACGGCTGTTGCATGCCCTCGTCGGTGACGCGGCCAATGGGCTGCTGCTGATCGGCGACGGCCAACAGGCCGTATATCCCGGCGGTTTCCGCCTCTCCGAAGCGGGGGTCGACATCCGCGGCGACCGTGGCCAAGTACTCCGCGTCAACTACCGCAACAGCAAGGAGATCCTGGACACGGCCCTCGGGGTGGTCGCCGACGACACCTTTGACGACATCGACGGTCTGCGCACCCCCGGCCGCCGCGACGTGGATCTGACGTACTACGACGGCCAGGTCCAGCACGTCGTGAAGCCGACGGAGGCCGAGCACGACCGGGCTCTGTTGGACACGCTGCGCGCGCTGCCACCGACGGCACGGGCCGACACCGCCGTGCTGTGCCGTACGAAGCGGGCCATCGAGCGGTATCACCGGCTGCTCACCAAGGAGGGCATCCCGGTGTGCTCGCTGGAACACTACGACGGCCGCCCGGTCGAGGGGGTGAAGCTCGGCAGCTATCGACGGGCCAAGGGCCTGGAATTCAAGCGGGTGTATCTGCCGCACCACGACTCCGGACTGCGCGGGGCCGGCCGGCTCCACGACGGGGAGGGAAGCGCCGCGCACGTTCCTGAGATCGCACGGGAGCGGGCAGAGCTTGCGCGCAGCCAGCTCTTCGTCGCCATGACGCGGGCCCGTGACGTGCTGTGGCTGGGCAGCGTCCACCCCGCCGGATGACGGGGACGCCCTGCGTGCAGGCGGGCCGCCGTCACTCGGGGTGGGTCAGGCGGACGTAGCCGTAGGGATTGAAGAACAGGTCGTCCTCGTCGTGGCGGTCGCAGGTGCCGACGCGCAGCAGCCGGCGGGGGGCATCCTCGGATATCCGGAAGCCGGCGCCGTCCTCGATCTCCTTCGCGCGGGGATCGGTCAGCAGGTAGATCGCCAGCGCGTCCAGATGCGCGACCAGATCAGGCAGACCGTCCTCGGTCAGCTGCTCCTCGTCGACCTCGATCTCCACCTCGGGCGCGCCGAGCAGGTGCATGCCGCAGCTGTAGAGCACCTGGCCGTCGTAGACCGGCCGCTTCACCCAGGCGGCGACGAGCGTGGCGGCCAGGTCCTCCTCCTTGGCGTCGGCCGCTCGGTCGGCCAGCGCGACCCAGCGGTCCCGGCCGTGCGCGATCGCACTGCTCTCGTTCTTCACCGCAGCGGCGCCGGACCGCAGCAGGGCGGCCGTTGCCGCCAGCAGCCGCCGCGAGGTGTCGGCCGCCAGCTCCCGCATCATCGGCGCGGACAGCAGGTAGCCGACGGTGTCGTGGGACTCCACCGCGGCCCAGTCCGCCTCGTCGAACGACGCCGCCGCCATACCGGCCTCGAACGCCTTGGGCATCCGAGGGTCGGGTGCGGCTTCGGAGTACTCGCGGTCGAGAACGAATCCGCCGAAGCCGGCGGCGATCCGTTCCATCTCCGAAAGGCCCAGCCCGGAGCCGAGTACGCACAGCACATGGCGAGGGATCGCTTCACTCATCCCGGCACGCTATCGATCACCACCGACATGCCGCGCCGATTCCCCGCGATCCCCTGGCGCGCGGTGACGTGCCATGTGCGCGCGGAGGCCGTCGGCGTCGCGCAGCAGCCGTGCGTGCCGCAGCTGGTTGACCTTGTCGGCGCCGATGGTGCGCTTGGCCGCGTGGCCCGTGAACCAGGCCACGCGCGCCGGGGACGAGCCGAAACATCTCGGCCAGGCGCAGCACGGTTGCCTCGCTGTAGGAGACGCCGCTGGGGCTGCTGTACTTGGGGACGCACCAGATGCCCTTGATCCGGGCGTCACCCGCGGCCAGATCGGCGACGGCGTCCCTATCGGGGCCGTCCGCGGTCATCGGCACCGGAATCATCTCGATGCCGAACCGCTCGCACAGCGCGAAGTGCCGGTCGTAGCCGGGCACGGGGCACAGGAAGGCGATACCGGGCTCGTCCGCCCGGCGTCGTCGCGAGCCCGGCATGATGCTCAGGAGTGCATGGACGAGGGTGTCGTGCATCAGCGCCAGGCTGGAATTGCCCATCGCCACCAGTTGGTCGGCCGGCACCTGGAGCGGCCCGCTGAAGATGTCCCGGATTTCCCGAAGCCCCTGGAGTCCCCCGTAATTGCGGAAGCCGGTGCCGTCCGCCGCAGTGTGGGTCCGGATACTCGAGGTGAGAATGTCGCCTGCCAGATCTCATTGTTCCGGGGCAGGCTTTCCTCGGGTCAGGTTCAGGGAAAAGGGCTTGTCGAGCGGATTCGCGTAATCGGCGGCCGCCTGGTGGTATTCCACTCCCGGGCTGCTGCCGTCCTGCAGAGGCGTGGACATGTGATGCTTCCCTCCTGTTGGGGCCGTTGTGGCGAACGCTGCCGGGGAGGGAGTGGCAGGGGCCGACGCCAACCAGGGCCTTCGGCCCGCGAGTTGGCCGGTATGGCGATGGCGCTCCGTAAATGCTTCTCGCCGAAGCGTCAGGAGAGGGCCGCCTCATGGAGCGTGTGCGGTCCGCTATATCGTCGGCGTATGAGAACTCGTCGCTTGGCGGTATGGGGAGCATCGCTTGTGGCTGTGCCGGCCCTTGCTGCGATGTATCTCTTCGCCGGGGAAGCGGTGTCGGTGCCGGCGCCCGAACCGAAGGCAAAAGCCCAGCGGATGTGCGCCGAGCTGCTCGACGCCGTACCGGATTCCGTGGCCGGTGGAAAGCGGAGGGAGACGGATCCGTCGTCGCCCTATACGGCGGCATGGGGCGATCCCGCGATGGTGCTGCGTTGTGGTGTGGTGCCGTCGAAGGAAATGGACAATCCTCGGGCGCCAGGCGGGGAGATCGGCGGGGTGGGGTGGATGCTGGAGAATCTGCCGGATGGTGGCCACCGATGCACCACCACACTTCGCAAGACCTACGTCGAGGTGACGATTCCCGCGAAGTATGGCGATGTCGGCGCGCTCATGGATCTCGCCGAGGCGATTAAGAAGACGGTGCCCGAAGGGCTCGCTCCAGGGCGGTCAATGCGCGCTCCAGCTCTTCCCGGGTGATGGTCAGCGGCGGGGCGAGGCGGATCGTCGAGCCGTGGGTGTCCTTCACCAGGACGCCTTCCTGAAGGAGGCGTTCGCAGATGGCGCGGCCGGTGCCGAGGGACGGGTCGATGTCGACGCCGGCCCACAGGCCGCGGGTGCGGAAGCCGGTGACGCCCTTGTCGGTCAGGGCCGCCAGGCCGGAGTGGAGGACCTTGCCCAGTTCGGCGGCGCGGGACTGGAATTCGCCGGTGGCCAGCAGGTCGATGACGGCCGAGCCGACGGCGGCCGAGAGGGGGTTGCCGCCGAAGGTGGAGCCGTGCTGGCCGGGGCCGAGGACGCTCATGACGTCGCGGCGGGCCACTACGGCGGAGACCGGGACGATGCCGCCGCCGAGGGCCTTGCCGAGGAGGAGGACGTCGGGGACGACGGATTCGTGGTCGACGGCGAGGGTCCGGCCCGTACGGCCCAGGCCGGACTGGATTTCGTCGGCGATGAGAAGGCAGTTCGAGCGACGGGTCAGGTCGCGGACGCCGGTGAGGTAGCCGTCGTCGGGGATCAGGACGCCGGCCTCACCCTGGATGGGTTCGATCAGGACGGCGGCGGTGGTGGCGTCGATGGCCGCTTCCAGGGCCGGGAGGTCGTTGTAGGGGACGACGCGGAAGCCAGGGGTGAAGGGGCCGAAGCCGGTGCGGGCGGTGTCGTCGTCGGAGAAGCTGATGATGGTGGTCGTACGGCCGTGGAAGTTGCCGGCCGCGACCACGATCGTGGCCTCGCCGGGCGGGACGCCCTTGACGTCGTACGCCCATTTGCGGGCGACCTTGACGCCGCTCTCGACCGCCTCGGCGCCGGTGTTCATCGGGAGCACCATGTCCAGGCCGGTCAGCTCGGCCAGGCGCGCGGCGAAGTCGGCGAGGCGGTCGTGGTGGAAGGCGCGGGAGGTGAGGGTGAGCTGGTCGAGCTGGCGGTGCGCGGCCTCGATCAGGGCCGGGTGGCGGTGGCCGAAGTTGAGAGCCGAGTAACCGGCCAGCATGTCGAGGTAGCGGCGGCCCTCGATGTCCTCGACCCAGACGCCCTCGGCGCGCGCGATCACCACGGGGAGGGGGTGGTAGTTGTGGGCGAGGACGGGGGCCTCGGCCCGGATCAGGTCGGCCGGCGTCCGGCGGGCGGGTACGCCGGCGGTACGGGGGGCGGGGGCAATGGTCATGAGTTCTCCTTCGTGGATACCGCCGGCTTCAGCCGGGGGTGGGGGTACCTCCCGCTTGCGGGGGAGAAACGAAGCTCCTGCGGAGCAGGGCGGGGAAAGCCGTATCGCTGCCGGGCGATTCGGCGTCCACCACGGTCGTGGTGCGACAGCCCCCATAGGGCACCAGGTCTCAACTGTCATACGTGCCAGGTAGGTTGGTGATCGTGTCGACAGCAGCGCAGACGAGGGGGGAAACCGGGCACGTTCGGTACACCTTCCGTGTGCGTGTGTCGTCCACCGCGCACGCTTTGCTGCCGGCGGAGTGGGACCGGTGAATGGGGTCTCCCCTGTTCGAGCGGAGCCGAGAGCCTGGGGAAGGGCCAAGCGCGTTGTCCGCGACCATGACGCTCTGGCCGTGGAGGATTTCCGGCCTTGACCGAGAGGGGCCGTAAGCACGTGCGGAAGGTGCACCTGGTGCACCCGGCGCACGCCACGATGGATTGCGCAGCCTGCGGAGCGAGAGCCAAGCACGCACTGCCCCTTTCCGAGCGAACGTATACCTGCACCGCGTGCGGAGCCTCCCGATCCGGGCTGGTCCCGTACCCGGCTGGCGTTGATCGTGTAAGACCTGTCGGACCGCCGGTCCGCAGGCGACGTGAGCCAGGAATCCCCCTCGTTTACGAGGGGGAGGAGTCAAGAGCGGATCTCCTGGGTGCAGCACTTAATGCCGCCGCCGGCCTTGTGGAATTCGGAGAGGTCGACGGGGACGGGGACGTAACCCCGGGCGGTGAGCTGGTCGATGAGGCCGGTGGCCCCGGGGGAGATGAAGACATGGCGGCCGTCGGAGACGGAGTTGAGGCCGAAGGCCATGGCGTCGTCCCGGGTGGCGAGGAGTGCGTCCGGGAAGAGGCGGCGGAGTACTTCGCGACTGCCGGCGGAGAAGGCCTCGGGGTAGTAGGCGATGGTCGCGCCTTCCCCGCCCTCCGTTTCCGGTGCTGCGTCGACGACGAAGAGCGCCGTGTCCAGGTGGTAGAAGTACGGGTCGACCAGGCGCAGGCCGATGGTCGGTACGCCGAAGAACTCCTGGACCTCGGCATGGGCCTCGCGGGTCGTACGGAAGCCCGTACCGGCGAGGATGTAGCGGCCGGCCGGTACGAGGTCGCCCTCGCCCTCGCACGGTGACTCCGGCCGGTAGACGTCGTAGCCGGCCGCCTTGAACCAGGTCTCGTACTCGGCGGATTCCGGGCGGCGCTGGGGCGCGTGGAAGCGGGAGCCGAAGACCTTGCCGGAGAGGGTGAGGGCGCAGTTGGCCGCGAAGACCATGTCGGGGAGGCCGGGGACGGGGGGCACGGTCTGCACCTGGTGGCCATGGTCGCGGTAGGTGTCGATCAGGGCCTGCCACTGGCGGGCTGCGCGGGCCGTGTCCACCTGGGCGTCTTCCCGCATCCAGGGGTTGATGGCGTAGCGGACGTCGAAGTGGCGGGGGCCGCAGACCAGATAGCGACGGGCGCGTGGGATGCGGCGCGTTGGCGGAGAGCTGGGCGAGGGCGCAGCGGCAGGCGTGGGTGCGGGGGCGTCAGGTGGTACCGGGGCGTCGGTTGGCACGGAGGCGTCCGTTGGCACAGTGGCATCCCTTCGCTTCCTGCGGGGCAGGTGGGGCGGGGCGGGCAGGATGAGTGGAGCGAGGAAAACCGAGGACGCCCGAAGATGACCGAGGGTGACTGATCGTCACTCGGGCGCTCTCCACACGGTACGGAGCGCCTATTCCGGCCACAAGGAACGAAAGCTGCTTATTGGCGCAGGAATGCTGCGTGTAAGAGCCGGTCAGCGCCGGTTTGCTGCGCGGGAGGGTGCGGCCGGGGCGTCGATGGTCCCGGAAGGCCGTCGAGTGCCCGCGTCCGGGCTGTCCGGGAGCAGATGGGACAGCACCATGTAGCTGATCGTCTTCCGGATGAACGGCTCGGTCCTGATGCGTTCCAGCACCTCTTCGAAGTGCTCGACATCGGTCGCCCTGACGTGCAGCAGGGCATCGGCCCCGCCGGTCACGGTCACCGCCGCGGCGATCTCCGGATGGTTGCGGACGACCTCCGCGAGGCGGCGGGGCGGTGCGGCGCTGTCGCAGTACACCTCGACGTACGCCTCGGTGAGCCAGCCGAGCGCGGCGGGCCGCACGGTGGCGGTGAAGCCGGTGATCACATTGCTCTCGCGCAGCCGGTCGACACGGCGCTTGACCGCGGTGGACGACAGGCCGATGGCGGCGCCGATTTCCGCGAAGCTGGCCCGGCCGTTCTCCATCAGGGCCGCGACGATTTTGCGGTCCAGTGCGTCGAACGGGGCGGCCTTGTGGGACATGGCCCCACCGTAGCGATCGCCGCGGCGCGGGGCCACGGTGGTGGCGTTGGCCCGGGCCCTGTGGGCACCTCCGCAGGTCAGGCATTGATGCAGGTCAAATGGGGTGGCGTAACATCGCCGTAACGCAAGGCGCCTAGCCTCGTGGCCGGGCGCGGGTAGGGGCCGTTCGTCGTGACAGAGGCCGTTTCGTGGGAATGAGGAGGCGTCGTGGGTGGTCCGATGCCGGGTGACGGCGGGGTGGCTGGTGAGTCGCTGACGCGGGCCGACCGGGCGCGGCGGGTGGCGAATGTGCTGCGGGGGCAGGTGCTGCGGGGCGCGTTTCCGGGCGGGGTGCTGCCGGACGAGCGGGAGCTGATCGCGGAGTTCGGGGTCTCGCGGAACACGGTGCGGGAGGCGCTGGGGCTGCTGCGCGACGAGGGGCTGGTGGAGCGGCGGCGGGGGGTGGGGACGGTGGTGGTCGGGCGGGCGTACCAGCATCCGCTCGGGGAACTGTCCGGGCTCGCCGAGGTGCTGCAGCGGCACGGCGCGGTGGTGAACGAGGTACGGGAGGCCCGGACCGTACGGCCGCCGGGCTCGGTGGCGCGGCGGCTGGGGCTGGCCGAGGGGGCGTCGGCCGTCTATCTGGAGCGGCTGCGGCGGGTGGACGGTGCGCCGCTGTCGCTGGACTGTACGTACCTCATCCCGGAGGTGGGGGAGCCGCTGCTGGCGCGGGGGCGGGACGCGCTGGAACGGAACGATGTCTTCGATCTGATCGAGACGGGGGTGGGGATGCCGCTCGGTACGGCCGAGGTGTCCGTACAGGCGGTCGTCGCGGATCCGGCGACCTGTGCGGTGCTGGCGATGCCCGACGGGGGAGCGGTGCTGGCCGTCGAACGGCTCACCCGGCTCGCCGATGGCCGCCCCGCCGACCTGGAGTTCATTCATCTGCGGGGGGACCGGCTGACGCTGCACGCGACGCTTGACCGGGCGCGGGGCGGCAGTGGTGCGGCGGACCGTCCCGTTCGGCCGTAGGGCGCCGGTGCCCGGCCGCCCGGCGCACCGCCCGCCCCGCCGCTCGCACCGCCCCCGCGTCCTGGTCGCTGTCGCCCTGTGCTTCTGCGTCACCTTGGTCGTCGGCATGGTCTCCGCCGTGAACCTGGCCATCCCCGCTCTGTCCGGCGGTGCGCTGCACCCGTCCGCCGAAGCGGTCGTCTGGGTCGTGGACGGGTATGTCGTGGTCTTCGCCTGTCTGTTGGTGCCCGCGGGGGCGCTGGCCGACCGGCGCGGGCGCAAGGGCACGCTGCTCTGCGGGATGGGCGTCTTCGCGGCCGGGTCGGTGGTGTGCGCGATGGCGCCGCATGTCGGTGTGCTGATCGCGGGGCGGATGATCAGCGGGGCGGGCGCCGCCGCCGTACTGCCCACCACGCTCGCGCTGCTGGTGGACGGGCTGCCGGACGGGCCGCGCCGAAGGGCCATCGCCATCTGGGCATCGATGACCGGGCTCGCCGCCGTACTGGGCAATGTCGGAGGCGGCGCGGCCATCCAGTACGGCACCTGGCGCACCCTCTTCCTCTGCCTGGTGCCGCTCGCGCTGGGCGCGCTGCTGCTGGTCGCCGCGGTCACTCCCGTCACGGCCCGCCGTCCGCGCCCGGCCGCGCCGCTCGGCAGCGCGTTGCTCACCGGCGGTTTTCTCGCCCTGCTGTACGGGATCGTGTCCGCGCCGCAGTCGGGGTGGGGGAGCCCGGTGGTGCTGGGGGCGCTCGCCGTGGCGGGGGTGGTGCTGACCGCTTGGGCGCGGCATGAACTGCGGGCCGCCGAGCCGCTGCTCGACCCGCGGCTGTTCACCCTCTCCGGTGTGCGCGCGGGCGCGGTGGGCATGGCGGCGCTGTTCACCGGCATGTTCGGAGTCTTCTATCTGAACGGTCAGTATCTGCAGTACGCCAAGGGGTACGGGCCGTTGGGCGCGGGGGTGCGGCTGCTGCCGATGGCTGCGGCGTTGCTGGCCGGGCCGCGCTGCGGGCTGCTGCTGGAGCGGGTGTGCGGGCGGCGTGGCACGGTGGTGGTCGGGATGGTCGTGCTGGCGGGCGGGCTGGCCACGGTGTCCGCCGCCGATGCCGGTACCCCGTACGCGCTCCACGCCCTCGGCGCCGGGCTCACCGCGCTCGGCTGCGGCATCGCCACCCCGCTCCTCTCGCACGCCATGATGGCCGCGCTGCCCGCCGACCGGGCGGGCACCGGGTCCGGGCTGCAGGGCCTGGCACGGGAGCTGGGCAGCGCGATCGGTATCGCGGTGACCGGGACGATCACGACGGCCGTCTTCACGGCGCGGCTGCCGGCGCCGCTGTCGGGGCCCGGCCATCCGACGACGGTCGCGGCCGCGGAGGCCCGTATGGCCGGTATGTCCTCCGGTGCGGCAGGCGCGGCCGGTGCGTCCGAAGGGCGGCTGCATGCGGCGGTCGTGGCTGCGTTCACGGACGGGCTGCAGGCCGCAACTCTGGTGCTGGCCGCGGGAGTTGTGGTGACGGCGATGGTGATTGCGCGGTGGATTCCGAGGGGGCGGTGAAGGGGGGCGGGGTGGGGCGGTGGCCCACCCCCGATGACCGGCCACCGCCCACCGCGACCCACAACGGCCCCGCCCCAGCTACCTTGGCAAAACCCGCGCTATCTTGGCCTTCCGTACGACCTCCGGGCCCACCTTCGCCGCCCGCTCCACCAGTGCGCGGGCGTCCCAGTCCGTGGGCCAGCCCTGCCACAGCCGGAGCCGGCCGTCGACGACGACCGCGGTGAGCAGGGTGCGGTTCGCCAGGCGGACAAGTTCCCACTGGAGGTCGTAGGACGGGGTGAGTTCCGGGACGTTGATGTCCACGAGGAGGTAGTCGGCCGCCTTGCCGACGGCGATCTCCCCGGTGATGCGGCCCAGCCCGAGCGCGTCGGCGCTGCGCGAGGTCGCATGCTCCAGCCACAGCCGCCCGGCCCCGCACACCGAGTCCCCGGTGGCCATGCCGCTGGTCAGCCGCTGTGCCGACTCGGCCGCGTCGAGCAGCCGGAAGCCGTCGCCGCGGGTGCCGTCGGTGCCCATCCCGAACCGTACGCCCAGCGCGGCCAGCATGGTGGCCTGCGTAACGGCGTTGCCCTTCCAGGCGCTGGCCACCGGGTTGTAGCTGATCGCCGCCCCGGAGTCGGCCAGCATGCGCATCTCCGCCGGGGTGAGCAAGGTGGCGTGCGCACCGAGGACATGCGGCCCGAGGGCGCCTATGTGGTCCAGATAGGCGACGGGGCGCCGGCCCACGCTCTTCAGTGAGCGTTCCACGGAGGCGAGATGTTCGTTGACATGGATCTGGAGGATCGCCCCGGCCTCGGCGCAGAGCTTCGCGGTGTGCTTGATGACGGTCTCGGTGGCGTTCTCCGGGACGGCGATCGCCAGCGACGGGTGGATCAGCGGGTGCTTGTCCCACCGCCCCAGGTGCGCGGGGCCGCCCGTGCCGTCGGAGACGATTTTGGACAGGACGCAGCGAATCCCGGCCTCCTCGGTCCCCTTCGCCACCGCTGCCACATCGACCGGAGCGCGTGTGCCGGCGTCGGCGACGGTGGTGAAGCCGCCTCGCAGCGCGTCGAGTGCGGCCAGCTTCGCCGAGAGATAGGCGGTCTCCTCGTCCAGCGCATGCTCCAGCGGCTCCCAGACCGTCTTGAAGATCTCCGAAGGCTGCCCGAACGACTGGGCCTTGCCGAAACTCTGGGTGAGGTGATGGTGCGCGTCGACGAAGCCCGGCATGAGGAGATGGCCGTCCAGCCGTACGGGGTGGAGATGGGGGTGCGCGGCGATCAGTTTCTTCGCGGGGCCGATCGCGCGGAACTTCCCGTTCTCGACGAGGACGGCCTGATCGCGGGTGGGTCCGTCCGGGAGGAGGACCAGCTCGGGGACGAGGAGCTGCCGGCGGCCGCCGAAGTGGTCGGGGTGCGGGGCGTTCTTCTTGGTGCCTGCCGCGGCTGTTGCTGCGGTGGCTGGGGCCGCTGTGGCCGATGGGGCCGCCTGTGCCGGCCGGGCCGCTCCGGTCACCGCCGCGCCGATGAGGCCGCCGGCGCCGGTCAGGCCCACCTTGACGAGGAAGCCCCGCCGCCCGTCCTGCCCGTGCTCCTGCTCCTGCCCGTGCTCCTGCTCCTGCTGCCGGTCCTGCCCTTGGTCCTGCTGCGCGTTCGCCAACCCGCTCGCCTGCTTCCCGTCTTGCCGCCGTTCGGTACGCGTCCGTACGCGGGCAGCAGCGGGGTGTGCCGCGCACGCGTCGACGCCAGAAAGCACCCGTGGACGAGGTCAGCCGCGCCGGGTGGCCCGACCTTAGGACCACGGCCAGAAGCGGAACAAGGCTTCCGGCATGCGGGATTCCCGAGGTGGGGGCGCAGGTGGCGAAACCTCTGGACGCGTTCGGCAAAGGGCAGGTCATGGCGCGCCTCGCGGGCGCCGCCGGTGGCGTAACTTCGCCGAAACACCCGCCGGCCGTCCCCGGCACCGGATACGGGCCACAGCCTGATGCCGGAGGGGCGCGTGGGATCCTGGTGTGTCATGGCTCGGCCGTGTGCCATGGATCTGCCGTGTGGCGATCACGAAGGGTTTGAGGGTGTCTTGATGAAGCTCTGCTTCCTGGTGGAGGAGCAGTACCGCCACGACGGCATGCCGCTGGATGTGATCCGCCAACTCAACGCCTGGGGGCACCAAGTGGACGTGGTGTGGCCCGGCCGGTCGCTGATCCGGATATCGGAGGCGATACAGGAGGGCAGCCATGACGCCTGGGTCCTCAAGACCGTCTCCGGCGGCCCCGGCCTCACCCTTTTAGAAGCCGCCGCCACCGTCGGCCTGACCACGGTGAACGATGCCCGGTCGATCCGCGGTGTACGCGACAAGGCCCTGGCGGCAGTGCTCGCGCGCCGCAGCGGACTGCCCGTTCCGGTCACCTATGTGGCGGCCCGGCCCGAGGAGTTCGCCGAGATACCCGAGGCCGAGTACCCGCTGGTGGTCAAGCCCGCCGACGGCAGCTCCGGGCGCGCCGTACGGCTGGTCGCCTCGCCGGACCGGCTGCTGGACCCCGGATTCGAGGACGCCGGCGGCGGTCTGCTCATCGCGCAGCCGTATGTGCCCAACTCCGGCACCGATCTGAAGGTGTACAGCGTCGACGGCGATCTGTACGCCACCGAGCGGTGCTCGCCGCTGCACCCGGCGCACACCGTCCGCGAGCGCCAGGTCCCGCTCACTCCCGAAGTCGCCCGGATCACGGCCGAGATCGGCGAGGTCTTCGGGCTGGATCTGTACGGGGCCGACATCCTGCTCGGGCCGGACGGGCCGGTGGTCGTGGACGTCAATGACTTCCCCAGCTTCCGTCAGGTGCCGGATGCCGTGGCCAGGGTGGGAGAGGCGGTGCTGCGGCTCGCGCGCGCGGGGGCGCGTACGGGATCCCGTACGGGGGCGGTTGCGGCAGCGGGTGCGGCCGCGGCCATGGGATCTCCCGCTCCACCGGCCGCGGCCGCCGGGCGAGCTCCGGTCGGCCGGCCCCGGGCCGTGCCGGACCGGACCGCGTCCGGGGCGGCGATGGGTGGTGCGCGATGAGGGTCTGTCTGGTGACGGCGGACCCGGAGCACCCGCTGCTGGCCGCCACCACCGAGCTGCTGACGGACCGTCATCAGGTCGAGTTCCTGGACCCGGCCTCCTGGACGGGCCCAGCCGAGCCGATCGACGCCTCGCCCGCCGGTCTCGCCGATGTCTACCTCCTCAAGGCGCGCACGCCGCGGGCGCTGGCCCTTGCCGCCCTCCTCGAGGAGCGCGGTGCGGTGGTCATCAACTCCGCGGTGGCCACCGCGCGGTGCCAGGACCGGGTCGAGATGGCGGAGCGGGCGCGGGCGGCCGGTCTGCCGTTCGCCGAGTCCCGCTACGTACCGGCGCTCACGCAGCTGGCCGCGGCCGGCGAACCGCCCGGCCCCCTGGTGATCAAAAGCCGTCACAGCCGCCGCCATGACCTCGTGGCGCGCGCCGACAGCGCCGCGCAGCTGCGGGCGCTGGCCGCCGCATGGCCCGATGAGCCGGTGATCGTCCAGGAGTTCACCGCGAACAGCGGCTGGGACCACAAGCTGTGGGTGGTCGACGGCCACCTCTTCGCCGCCCGACGCCGCTCGGAACTGGCGCCGGAAGGGCGCGGGCCGACGCTGCCGCTGCCGGTCGCCGACCTGCCCGCGTCCTGGACCGGCCCGGCACTGCGGGTCGGCGAGGTCTTCGGCCTGGAGGTCTACGGCGTGGACATCCTGGATGCCGGGGGCGGCGCCCCGCTCATCGTGGACATCAACGCCTTCCCCGGAATCCGCGGCCAGGCCGGCGCGCCGGAGGCCTTGGCGGAACTCGCCGTGCGGGCGGCCGTACGGGCGACGAAGCCGCTGCCCTTTAGCCGTACCCCCATTACCAATACCCCACCGCTCCCCGCAAGTTGAACCGGTAAAGAGCCTAGTCCGCGCCGCCCCGGGGTAGTGCTGTGCCCTTGAGGACACCTATGGGGAAAGGCGGACCAGCAATGACACAGCCATTCGAATTGCCGAACTTCTACACGCCGTATCCGGCACGGCTGAACCCGAATCTGGAGGAGGCGCGACGGCATTCGAAGGAATGGGCCCGGGGCATGGAAATGCTGGAGGGATCGCATATCTGGGAGGAAAGCGATCTCGACGCGCACGACTATGCCCTGCTGTGTTCGTACACCCACCCGGACTGCTCCGCCAAGGCGCTCTCCCTCGTCACCGACTGGTATGTCTGGGTCTTCTTCTTCGACGACCACTTCCTGGAAAAGTACAAACGCACGCTGGACCGCAAGGGCGGCAAGGAATACCTGGACCGGCTGCCGGCCTTCATGCCGATGGACCTGGCCACGCCCGTACCGGAGCCGACCAACCCGGTGGAAGCGGGGCTCGCCGACCTGTGGGCGCGCACCGTTCCGGCCATGTCCCTGGAATGGCGCGCGCGATTCCGCGAAAGCACCGAGCATCTGCTCAACGAATCGCTCTGGGAACTCTCCAACATCAACATCCACCGGGTTCCCAATCCCGTCGAGTACATCGAAATGCGCCGCAAGGTGGGCGGCGCGCCGTGGTCCTCGGGCCTGGTGGAGTACGCGGCGGGCGCCGAAATCCCGGCCGCCGTCGCCGATTCGCGGCCGCTGCGGGTCCTCAAGGACACCTTTTCCGACGGCGTACACCTGCGCAACGACCTCTTCTCCTATCAGCGGGAGACGGAGGACGAAGGCGAACTGAGCAATGGGGTCCTGGTCCTGGAAACCTTCCTGGGCTGCACGACGCAAGAGGCCGCGGACGCCGTCAACGACCTGATCACCTCCCGCCTCCAGCAATTCGAGAACACCGCATTCACCGAACTCCCCGCCCTCTTCGCGGAAAAGGGCCTCGCCCCGCACGCCTGCGCGGCCGTCCTCGCCTACGCCAAGGGGCTCCAGGACTGGCAGTCCGGCGGCCATGAATGGCACATGCGCTCCAGCCGCTACATGAACGGCGGCGGGGCGGGGGCCGCCACCGGCGCCTCCTGGTCGCCGTTCGCCCTCGGCGGGATCGGCACCTCCGCCGCCGACCTGAAGGCCGCCCTCGCCGCCTCCGAGCGCCGGCGCGTACGGCGCTACACCCACACCCCCCACCAGAAGGTCGGCCCGTCCCAAATCCCCGACATCCTCATGCCGTTCACCAATGTCCTCAGCCCCCACCTGGAGGCCGCCCGCCACCACTGCATCGCCTGGGCGCACCGCATGGGCCTGCTCCGGCCGCAGCCCGGCGTGCCGCTCTCCGACATCTGGGACGAGCGCGCGCTCGCCGGATACGACCTCCCCCTGTGCGCGGCCGGCATCCACCCGGACGCCGGCCCCGCGGAACTCGACCTGGCCTCCCAGTGGCTGACCTGGGGCACCTACGCGGACGACTACTACCCCGCGGTCTTCGGCCAGACCCGCGACCTGGCCGGGGCCAAGGCGACCAACGAGCGGCTGTCGGCCCTCATGCCCCTCGACCTCTCGGCCGCCACGCCCGAACCGGTCAGCGCCATGGAACGCGGCCTGGCCGACCTGTGGACCCGTACCGCGGGCCCGATGACGCCGGATGCGCGCCGCTCCTTCCGCGCCGCCGTCGACAAGATGACGGCCAGCTGGCTCTGGGAGCTCGACAACCAGCTGCAGAACCGTATCCCCGACCCCGTCGACTACATCGAAATGCGGCGAGCCACCTTCGGCTCGGACCTCACGATCGCGCTGGGCCGCATCGGCCGCGCCGGGGAGATCCCGGCCGAGATCTACCGCACAGGGACCATGCGCTCCCTGGAGAACGCCGCCATCGACTACGCGATGCTGATGAACGATGTCTTCTCGTACCAGAAGGAGATCGAGTACGAGGGTGAGGTCCACAACGGCATCCTGGTCGTCCAGAACTTCTTCGACTGCGACTACCCGACCGCGCTGGCCATCATCCACGACCTGATGACCTCCCGGCTGCGCGAATTCCAGCACGTCGCCGCCAGCGAACTCCCCGTCCTCTACGACGACTTCGCCCTGCCGGCCGAGGGCCGCGCGGCCCTGGACGGCTACGTCCGCGCACTGGAGCACTGGATGGCCGCCATCCTCACCTGGCACCAGGACTGCCACCGCTACCGGGAGGCGGACCTGCACTATCCGCAGGGCTCGCCGCGCCGCCTCGGGGTGCCGAAGGGGCTGGGCACGTCGGCGGCGCGGATCCTCCAGACGGTCGCCGTTCCTCGGTAGGCGGTCAACGCGCCGTTCCCGCCCCGGATCTGACGGGGCGGGAATAGTGCGCGCTCGGCCGGTGCTCCCGTGTCCGTACCGCTGTCAATCAGCCCTTCGACGTACTTGTGAGGCACGGAGTGAGCGAGACCCGGTCCGTAGTCGACGCGTTCTACAGCCATCTCGGCAACGGCGACATCGACAAGCTGGCGGATCTGTTCGCCGAGGAGATCGACTGGGACATCTACGGCGCGGAAGAGGTGCCGTGGACGGGCCGCCGCGCCACGCGCACGGAGGCGGTGGCCCTCGGCCGGATGCGGCACATGGTCAAGGCCACGGGGAAGACCTTCGCCTCGCCGTTCGCCTTCCACCTCACGGTCGAGGAAGGGAAGATCACCCGCTATGTGACCTTTGAGGACAGCCTGGCGCTGGCGAGGGCGTTCGGGGCGGTCTGACCAGCGGATTCACGTCGGCAGGCAGACGACCTCGACCCGTTGCGCCAGGTTGTTGCCGAAGCCGCCGCGGTTCCAGGGCTGGATGGTCGGCTGGGTGTGGCCCTCGGCGTCGGTGGCGCGGGGGGTGAGGACGTGGGGGCCGGGGGTGGCGGTCCAGGTGGTGTGCCAGTGGCGCCAGGACCAGGGGTGGGCGGGGTCCGTTGGGGCCAGGTCGGCGGAGTGCCAGGTGGTGGCGTTGTCGTAGCTCACCTCGACCCTCGTGACCTGGGCCTGGCCGGACCAGGCGCGGCCCTCGAGCGGGACGGGACCGGGGTGCACGACGCGGGTGCGGGACATGAAGTCGGGGAAGCCCGGGGGGATCAGCAGGGCGCGCGGTGCGATACGGGTGACGGGTTCGCCGGGGTCGTCGGGGGTCCGGCGGTAGCGGTAGGCGGTGGCCTGCTGGAAGCCGGTGAAGGGGGAGGCGGTGAGCACGATCTCATGCAGCCATTTCACATGGGCCATGCCGTACCAGCCGGGAACGATCAGGCGGAGCGGGAAGCCGTGCTGGGGTGGCAGGGGGGCGTTGTTCATGGCGTACGCGACGAGCACTTCGGGGTGGGCGGCGGCGGCGACGGCGAGGGGCAGGCTGCGCCGGTAGTCCTGTTCGACACCGCGCTCCACGCCGTGGTCGGCGCCGGTGAAGATGGCTTCGGTGGCGTCCGGTGCCACGTCCGCGGCGGCCAGGAGGGTGCGCAGCGGGACTCCCGTCCACTCGGCGGTGCCCACCGCCTCGAGCAGCCAGGGCTGGCTCACGGGGCGGGGTGAGAGGCGGGCCCGGCCGTTGCCTGCGCACTCCATCGTCACGCGCTGGGTGGCCGCGGGGAGCGACATCAGGGTGTCCAGGTCGAGGGTGAGTGGACTGCTCACCCGGCCCCGTACGGTCAGCTGCCAGGTGTCGGCGTCGGCGGCCGGGATGTCGTAGTGGGTGAGGACGTAGTGGAGGCCGGCGGGGGTGACGGCGTAGCGCATGGCCTCGAGGGGGAGGCCGTGGTTACGGGTGGCCAGGGCGAGTTCGTCGGGGCCGATGGCCTCGTCGGGGGCGGCGAGGCGGGCGGGTGGACTGATGCCGGCGAAGGGGTCCGTACGGCGGTCCTCGGTCCCCGAGCCGTTCCCCGGGCCGTTCCCGGAGCCGTGCCCCGTGCCCGTACCTCTGGTCATGTCTCCATGGTGCGCGCCGTGGAATTGCGCGGCCCGGTGACCGGCGGGACGCTGGAGGGTGCAGGCACCTCGGCGAGGAGCAGTGCGCCATGGACGGCACCACTTTGGAAGCGATGCGGACCGCGTTGCGCGGCCCGGTCATCGGCCCCCGGGACCGGGACTATCCGGAAGCCTGCACGATCTACAACGCGATGATCCATCGCCGTCCGGACGCCGTGGTGCGGTGCTCGGACGCGGCGGATGTGATGGCGGCCGTCGACTTCATCCGTGATCACGGCCTGGAGCTCGCCGTACGGGGCGGCGGGCACAGCGGCGCCGGCCTGTGCGTACAGGACGACGCCGTCACGATCGATCTGACGCCGATCCGCTGGGTACGCGTCGACCCGAAGGCGAAGACCGCACGGGTCGGCGGCGGCACCCTGCTGGGCGATGTCGACCACGCCGCGCACCCCTTCGGCCTGGGCATTCCCTCCGGCATCGTCTCGACGACGGGCGTCGGGGGCCTGGCTCTCGGCGGCGGGCACGGTCATCTCACGCGCAAATTCGGCCTGACGGTGGACAGCCTGGTGGGCGCGGATGTCGTCCTGGCCGACGGCAGTTTTGTGACGGCGAGCGCGTCCGAACACCCGGATCTGTTCTGGGCGCTGCGCGGGGGCGGGGGCAATTTCGGGGTGGTGACGTCCTTCAACTTCCAGCTGCGGCCCGTCCATACGGTGGGTGTGGGGGTCACCCTGTGGCCCGTCGACCAGGCCCGTCAGGTGCTGGAGTGGTACCGGGAGTTCCTCCCCGGGGCGCCCGAGGACCTGAACGGATTCTTCGCACTGCTGACGGTGCCGCCCGCGCCGCCGTTCCCGGAGGACATCCACGGGCACAAGATGTGCGGGGTGGTGTGGTGCTGGACCGGCGACCTCGCGGCGGTGGAGACGGCCCTCGCGCCGCCGGACGGGCCCGGGGCGCCGACCTTCCACTTCGCGGCGCCGATGCCGTACCCGGCGTTGCAGAGCATGTTCGACGAGCTGATGCCGGCCGGGCTCCAGTGGTACTGGCGCGGCGCGTTCTTCGACCGGATCACGGACGAGGCCATCGGCGTGCATCTGAAGTACGGGGAGAACCTCCCCACCGATCTGTCGACGATGCACCTCTACCCGGTCAATGGCGCCGCGGCGCGGATCGGCAAGGACGACACCGCGTGGGCCTACCGGGACGCCCTGTGGTCCGGGGTGATTGCGGGCATCGACCCCGATCCGGACAACGCGGAGGCCATCAAGCAGTGGTCCGTGGACTATTGGGAGGAGCTGCATCCGCACTCGATGGGCGGGGCGTATGTGAACTTCATGGGGACGGGCGAGGGCCAGGACCGGGTCCGTGCCACTTACCGGGACCATTACGACCGGCTGGCGGGCGTGAAGCGGACGTACGACCCGGACAATCTCTTCCACGCCAACCAGAACGTGGCGCCGGCGGAGGCGTCGTAGGCGCGCCCGTCACACCAGTGTTGATCTTCAGTCCCTGCGGGGCACGCTCTCTCCCGTGACTGCTCCGCATGCAAACATCCCGCTCGTTCCGATTGGCTCCGACGGGCGGCTGGGCCCCGTGAACCATCACCCCGGTTTCCGGGACCGCCGCTATCTGGAGCGGCGCAATGCGCTGGCCGCGCTGGTGAGTGACCACGCGGCGGGGGATCCCTCGCCGCCGGTCGCCTACACCGAGGAGGAACACCGGACCTGGCGTGCGGTGCATGCGGCCCTCGGGCCCGCCCACCGCCACCACGCGTGCCGCGCCGTACTGGACGCGCGGGAGGACGCGGCGATTCCCGCCGACCGGATTCCGCAGCACACGGAGGTGGGCGCGCATCTGCGGTCCCGTACGGGCTTCGACTTCACGCCGACCGGCGGATTCGTGGCCAACCGGCGGTTCCTGGGGTCCATGGAGCGCAGCTTCTTCCATGCGGTGCAGTTCGTCCGGCACCCGGCCGTGCCGCTGTACAGCCCCGAGCCGGATGTGATCCATGACGTGTTCGGGCACGGCGTCCACCTGGCGTCGGAGGAATTCGCGGTGCTCTACCGGCTGATCGGACGGGCCGCCGGGCAGGTGCGTACGGCGGCGGCCCTGGATCTGCTCAGCCGGGTGTACTGGTTCACCCTCGAGGTCGGGGTGATGGCGGAGGGGGGTGCGGTGAAGGCGTACGGTGCGGCGCTGCTGTCGTCGTACGCGGAGATGACCCAGCTGGCACGGCATGAGATCCGGGAGCTGGACGTCCGGGACATGGCGCGGACCCCGTACGACGTCACGGGGTACCAGCCGGTGCTCTTCAGGGCGCGGTCCCTGCAGCATCTGGGCGATGTACTGGGCCCGTTCTGCGAGGAGTTCGACGATGACACGGCGGCGCGGCTGGGGGCGTACGGGATCCGGGACGCTCTCTAGCGCCGCCGCCTGACCTCCATCAGTCCGGTGCCGTCCGGGAGGGCGAGGACGCCGTGCGCCTCGTCGCCGGCGTACAGCGCGCCCCGCTCCATGGCCTCGGGCCAGCGGCGACGGAGGGTCGTGCTGCGGGCCGAATGGGTCGGGCCCGTGGTGTTCGCCTTGGGGTGCGGCTCCTTCGCGGCCCGCCCGGCACGCTCCTCGGCCGTGCCGAGGTCCAGGTCGAGGGCGATGCCCCCCGCGTCGATGTGGGGGTTGCGGCGCACCGAGGGGACCGGCCGCCATACGTCGTCGCGCAGGATGCCGCGGATGCGGCGCAGGCAGCTGAGTGAGCCGAGGCGGGCGTAGAGGAGGAAG
The DNA here is from genome assembly GCF_040651455.1 of Streptomyces sp. NPDC048483. NCBI lineage: Bacteria > Bacillati > Actinomycetota > Actinomycetes > Kitasatosporales > Streptomycetaceae > Streptomyces > Streptomyces sp. NPDC048483. The sequence continues at coordinate 45,746 of NZ_JBEZJZ010000030.1, read as the reverse complement.
GGGTAGGACAGGAACAGCAGGGCGCCGAGGCCGCCGACCAGGTTGTGCTCGGCCTTGGGGGAGAGGCCGAGTTCGCCGAGCCGGCTGACGCCGATGAACAGTGCCACCCAGACAACGCTCCACAGGGTCAGGCTCCACCGCATCCGGCGACGGGTCGCCGTCCAGGCGGCGCGGGTGGCCGGCTGGTCGAATGCGGCCTCGCCCGGGGCGAGTTGTTCCCTGCGTGCTTTCCGGTCTGCTGCGCGCCGGGCCCTTTCCCGGGCAGCCTCGATCCGGGCGTTGTCCACGGGTCCTCCTTGTATGCGGTCTTCTCGGGCGTCAGGAGGCGTCGGCCTTGCGCGGCACCGGCCGGCGCACCTCATTCAAGAGACGGGCTCCGTTCCCGGAATTACTCATATATTAAACTGCCGCCGACCGGCGCCTGAGGGAATGTCTGTTCTGTCCTGCATGTGTCGCTTATTTGCTGCGCTCGCCGTCACCACACCTACTGCCAGAAGGCCTGCCGCCATGACGCTTGCCATGATGAAGGGGCATCTTTATGGGCGATCATTTCAAGACTGATACGGATCAGTTGGACAGATTCGTCAAGTCGCTGCAGGACTCACTCAAAGAACTGGACGAGGCGCGCCAAGCGCTCTCGCACGTCCGTGCCGACCAGATCGGGACGGGGCGGCTGGACGAGGCGTGCGACACCTTCCAGGAGAAATGGAAATACGGGTCCGAGCAGCTGAAGGAAATGATCAGCACCATCAGTGAGGGTGTAAAGGCCAACAAGCTCAGCTATGAAGAGCTTGAGGAAAATCTTTCGAAGGCCCTCCAACAGATGGAGAAGCAGGCGACTTCGGCCGGCGGGGGGCAGAACTGATGGCCGCCAATCCCTACCCGCACCTCGGCTGGAATCCGGTTCCCGGAATTCCCGGTGAGGTCTCCGCACTGCAGGCCAAGGTCAAGGCCGCGGCGGACGCGCTGGGCAACTCGCACCGTCAGATCGAGCGGCTGCTCGGCGAGAGCAGCCACTGGGAGGGCGACGCCGCGGACGCGTTCCGCGATGCCCTCGACGGCGAACTCCCCACGTACATGAAGAACGCCGCGCACTCGCTGGAGAAGGCCGCCTCGTGGCTGGGCAAGTGGGACGCCGATCTCGTCTCCCACCGCGATCTGGCGAAGAAGTACGACGACGAGGCGGCCGAGAAGAAGAAGACGGCCGACAAGGCCAAGACGAGCCGCGACCAGGCCGGTCAGAACCCGGACCTCAAGCTCGGCGGCAAGGAGTACCCCAGCCAGGCGGAGGCCGACGCCGCCACAGCCCGGCTGCGCGCCGCCGAGCGGGAGCTGAACGAGGCGACCACCCACCTCGACAACGCCAACGACGCCTACGAAGACGTCATGAAGAAAGCGCGGGAGCTGGAGGGCGACCACAGCAAGCGGGCCGACGACATCGCCGGCAAGCTCGACGAGGCCGACGACAAGCTGGCTCCGAAGGAGCCGGGGTGGTTCAGCAAGACGCTCAGCGCCATTGGCGAGGGCATCAAGGCCGCCGTCGACTTCCTGGTGGAGCACGCCGGAACGATCGGCGCCATCGCCGGTCTGCTGGCGCTCTTCCCGACGCCGCTGGCCCCGGTCTTCGCCGGTATCGCGGTGGCCGCCAGCGCGGTGTCCATGGGCAAGAACCTCGCGAGCGAGGACTTCCGGGACTCGCTCACCGGCAAGTACGGCTGGAAGGAAGGGCTGACCGCCTGGGCGTCCGTCGGCGGTGACGCCCTCGGCATGGTGCCCGGCGTCGGCGCCCTCGCCCGCGCGGGCAGCGAGGCGGGCCTTGCGGCGGCGGTCGCCCGGGAGGGCGGCGAGGCGCTGTCGGCCGGTACCAAGCTGGGGACCTTCGCCAAGGAAGTGGTGCCCGCGTTCTCGTACAAGGCGCTCGATGTGGCCACCAGCGCCAAGACCTGGGACTTCGCCGTGAACGGCGTCAATGTCGCGGCGAACATGGCGTCGTCGATGGAGAGCCTCGGCGTCATCCCGGACGGCGGTTACGGGCACGACGCCGCCGAAGGCACCAAGGCGGCCGCGGCCTCGACCGGCATCACGGGCGCGGCCACCGAAATCGCCACCGATATCGGTGAACTGGTGAGAGGTATCCGGCTTTGAATGACCGCTTCGATCTGGCCGTGGCCGAGCCCAAGCCGCTCTTCTGGTACGGGCTTCCGCACGGATACCAGCAGCTGGATCTCGACCCGTCGCCCGAGGGGCTCGACGCGGTGGCGCAGCAGATACGGGAGCTGCCCGAGGAGTTCCGCGACCGTGCGGACCAGGTGTTCCGGCTCTACGCCGTCGTCCTGATGAAGATGCGCAAGCACGAGGTGCTGGGCTGTGCGCTCGGGGTGCACCCGGACGACAGCGGCGATGCCGCGATGTCCGTCATCACGGTCTCCAGCCTGCCGATGCCGGGCGTGAACCCCAAGGCCGTGCTCACCAAGATGCTGGCCGACTCCGCCGGCACCGGCCGCGACGAGGGCATCCGCCCGGTGGAACTGCCCATCGGCACCGGTTTCCTGGTCGAGTCGGAGCGCAAAACGGTGGCGCCGGGCGTCCCGCCGGAGGGCCAGGACGAGCCCCTGGAGGGCACCGTCTGGCAGGGGCTGGTGGCCGTACCGGACACCGCCTCGTCGTCGGTCATCACCGTGCAGCTGGTGACCGGTGCGGTGGAACTCGCCGACGACTACCGCGAGGTGCTGCTCGGCACCGCACGGACGCTGTCGTTCACCGATCCCGACGCGGTCGAGGCGGAGTCCGCATCCGGGGCGGGCCAGGGGTCCACCGAGACGGTGCGGAGCGTCTTCGGGTGAGTGCGGCGGGGGCCGGATTCCCTGGCGGATAGCATCAGAAGCAGGTCACCGACCCACCAGAGGCACCGATCATGGTTCCACCTGCCACGCCACCACCGCCCCCGCCACCGCCGCACCGCGCCGGCATCAGCCTGCGCCAGCTGCTCATGTCGCTGGGTGAGCCCCTGGTGGAGCTGCAGGCCGCGCCCGCCGGGCTGGACGTGGAGATCAGCAGCGTTGCGCTGCTGGACCCCGAGGATCCGCCCGTCGCCCGCCCCGGCGCGCTGGTCCTGGCCATCGGCGCCCGGGGCCGCGCCGCCTTCCCCGCGCTGCGGGCCGGCGGGCGGGACGGGGCCGCCGCCGTCGCCGTGAAACTGGCCGCTCCCGGTCAGGCCGTCGCCCTCAGCGAGACCGCCGTCGAGGCGGGCGTCGCGCTGCTCTCCGTACGGGGCGAAGCCCGCTGGGAGCAGGTGGACGCGCTGGCCCGCGCGGCGCTCGAGGATGCGCCGTCGGGCCGGAGCGGTGAGGACGGCGAGGAGGGCGACCTCTTCGCGCTGGCGCAGACCACCGCCGTCCTGACCGGCGGCATCGTCAGCATCGAGGACACCGCCAACCGCGTGCTGGCCTACTCCCGCTCCGCCGACCACGACGAGGTCGACGATCTGCGACGGCTGTCCATCCTGGGCTGGCAGGGCCCGGAGCCGTATCTGGCGCGGCTGCGCGAGTGGGGCGTGTTCCAGCGGCTGCGCACCTCCGACGACGTGATCACCATCGACAGCCATCCCGAGCTGGGGATCCGCCGCCGGCTCGCGGTGGCCATCCGGTCCGGGGAGCGGCAGCTGGGCACCATCTGGGTGCAGGAGGGCTCGGCGCCGCTGACCGAGCGCTCGGACCAGGCGCTGCTGGGGGCGGCCCGGGTCGCCGCGCTCCATCTCGTACGGCGCCGCCGGGAGCTCTCCGCCGACCTGACGCTGACCCGGACCCTGGCGGCCGGCCTCCTGGAGGGCAGCACCGGTCCGCAGCCGCTGGCGAGCCACCTGGGGCTGGATGCGTCCCGTCCGGCGGCCGTCCTGGGCTTCTCGTACGGGAGCGGGGAGGCCACCGCGTCCGGGGTGTCGGAGCTCTCCCGCGCCGAGGTCGGCAATCTGATCTCCGTCCACACCGCCGCCCGGCACCGCAGCGCCCTGGTCACCCAGGTCGATTCGCGGATCTACGTCCTGCTGCCGCAGCTGCCGCGCAGCATCGACCTCGGCACGCTGCGCGGCTGGGCCCAGGAGATCAGCGAGGCCGCGCGGCGCCACCTGGGGCTGGTGCTGCGCGGCTCGGTCGGCTGCGTCGTGCGGGGGCTCGGGGACGTCCCCGAGTCGCGCCGGGAGGCGGACCGGATCCTGGACGCCATGGTGCGCGTCGGGGTCGCCACCACGGTGGCCGCGCTGCCGGACATCCAGGCGGAGGTGCTGGTCAGCGAACTCCTGGCGCTGCTCACCGCGCACCCCGACATGCGCGACCCCCGGCTGACCGCCCTGGTGGCGCACGACAGCCGCAGCCAGGGGCAGCTCGCCGAGTCCGTCCTCGCCTATCTGGACGCCTTCGGGGACGTCCGGGCGGCCGCCACCGAGCTGCATGTGCACCCCAATACGCTGCGCTACCGGATCCGCCGGGCCGAGGAGTTGACCGGGCTGGATCTGAGCCGTCCGGATCAGCGGCTGCTGGCGATGCTCCAGCTGCGGCTGCCGCCCGCGGGGTGACGCGGCCGCGGGCGCCCGTGACCCGCTCGCCCCCCGCTCGGACGTCACCCCTTCTAAAATCGGAGGTAAGTCCCATTTAGGGGGTGTTCTTTGGGGTATCTCATGGATGGGTTTACGGGGCGGGTGACGGGCTGGCGATGATGACCTCACAGAACGCCCTGCCGGACAGGGCCGGCCAGGCATGCGACATGGCGAAGGCGGCCACGGCCGAACTGGATGCCCGGGGGCGGGTCGTGACCTGGACCCGGGCGGCGGAGCGGCTCCTCGGATACCCGGCCGCGGAGATCCTCGACCACCCGGCGACGGAGCTGCTGGCGGTGCCCGGGGACACGAAGCGGGTGGCCGCCGTCGCCGAGTGGTGCCGGGCGGGCGACGGCTGGGGCGGCTCGGTCGCGGCGCGCCACTGGGACGGCCGGGAGCTACAGCTGGCCGTGCAGGTCACCCCCGTCGTCAACGGCGCCGCCGGCGGCACGGGCCGCGAGCGGTGGTCGGTCCTCGCCCTGGAGGAGTGGCGCTTGCCCGGCGGCGGTTTCAACCAGCTGATGCTGGAGCCGTTTCTGGCGCATGCGCCCGTCGGCATGGCCGTACTGGACATCAGCCTGCGCTACGTCTGGGTCAACGACGTCCTCGAGCGGCTGATCCCCCTGGAGCGGCGGCTGGGGCGCACCGTGGCGGAGGTCCTGCCGAAACTGGAGGCCGAGGCGTTCGAGGAGCGGATGACGCGGGTCCTGCGGACCGGGTCCCCGGTGATGGACTACGAGTTCCGCAGCCCCACCTACGCCGACCCCAGCCAGGAGCGCGCCTACTCCGCCTCCTTCTTCGCCCTGGAGGGTCCACAGGGCCGCCACATCGGCATCTGGTACATGGTCATCGACGTCACCGAGCGCTGGCGCGCCCAGGAACGCCTGGCCCTGCTCAACGACGCCAGCGTCCGCATCGGCAGCACGCTCGACGTCACACATACCGCCCAGGAGCTGGCCGATGTCGCCGTGCCGCCGCTCGCCGACTTCGTCGCCGTGGACCTGCTGGACTCGGTCATCAGAGGGGAGGAGCCGGTACCCGGGCCGGTCGGCGGCACGCCCACCCTGCGCCGATCCGGACAGCAGTCGGTCCATGAGGGCTGCCCGGAGGCGGGCCTGGACATCGGGGAAGCCGTCCGGCAGGCCCCCTCCTCGCCCGTCGCCCGCTGTCTGCTGGAGGGCGAGTCGCTGGTGGAGCCGATCCTGGACGTCGAGAACAGCGCCTGGGCCACCGAGACGCCGGAGCGGACCGCCGTCATCCGCGAGTTCGGGTTCCGCTCGGTGATGGTGGCGCCCATCAAGGCCCGCGGCGTCACCCTGGGCGCCGCCACCTTCGTCCGCTCCCGCCGGCTGGGCCCGTTCGTGGCGGACGACGTACGGCTCGCCGAGGAGCTCGTCGCCCGCGCCGCGGTCTGCGTCGACAACGCGCGCCGCTACACCCGCGAGCGCACCGCGGCGCGGGCCATGCAGCGCAATCTGCTGCCGCACGAACTGACCGGCGGCTCCGCCCTGGAAGCGGCGTCCTGGTACTTCCCGGCCGACGCCCCGAGCGGGGTGGGCGGCGACTGGTTCGACGTCATCCCGCTCTCCGGGGCCCGGGTCGCCCTGGTCGTCGGGGACGTCGTCGGACACGGCATCAACGCCGCGGCCACCATGGGCCGGCTGCGCACCGCCGTCCGTACGCTCGCCAACCTGGACCTGCCGCCCGACGAACTGCTGGCCCGGCTCGACGACCTGGTCATCGGCATGGTGGAGACGCGCAGCACGGACGCCGCGGTGGAGGCCGAGAACGCCGGCGTGGCCGCCAGCTTCATGGGCGCCACCTGCCTGTACGCCGTGTACGACCCGGTCAGCGCGAAGTGCACCATGGCGCGGGCCAGCCACCTCCCGCCCGCGATCGTCGACCCCGACGGCACCGTCGACTTCCCGGAGCTGCCCGCGGGACCGCCGCTCGGCCTGGGCGCGATGCCCTTCGAGTCCGTCGAGCTGGAGCTGGCCGAGGGCAGTCTGATCACGCTCTACACCAACGGCCTCATCGAGGCCTGCGACCGGGACATCGGTGTCGGGCTCTCCCGGCTGCGCACCGCCCTCGCGGTGCCGGGCCGGACGCTGAAGGAGATCGGCGAGCACGTCGTCAAGGCCCTGCTGACCAGCCCCCCGTCCGACGACGCGGCCCTGCTCCTTGCCCGTACGCGGGCCCTGGGCGCGCACCAGGTCGCCTCCTGGGACCTGCCTCCCGACCCCGCGCTCGTCGCCGGCGCCCGTACGCTCGCCGCCCGGCAGCTGACCGAATGGGGCATGGCCGATCTGGTCTTCACCACGGAGCTGATCGTCAGCGAACTGGTCACCAACGCCATCCGCCACGCCACCGGACCGATCACCCTGCGCCTGATCCGGCAGGACGTACTGATCTGCGAGGTCTTCGACGCCTCCAGCACCTCGCCGCGGCTGCGCCACGCCCGGACCACGGACGAGGGCGGGCGCGGACTGTTCATCGTCGCGCAGCTGACGCGGCGGTGGGGGACGCGGTACACACCCACCGGCAAGATCATCTGGACCGAGCAGAACCTGACGCCGTGAGGGTATGACGCGCTTCACCCGGTATGACGCCCTTCACCCGGCGTGACGTCCTTTCCCCGGTGTGACGTCCTTCACCCGGCATTCCGCTCCCCTTCGCGCGGTCGTTGCCCACCGCTGCTGTGCTGCGGGTGAGGCGGCCGGAATCGGGGCGGGGAGCGGGCGGGGAGCCGGTCGGGCCGGGTGCGTGCCGCGTCGCCCCGGGATCTGCATTGGCCGACCGAACAGCCATCGAGAGCGAATTTGTCGAGGCGGACAAATACGGCGTTGCGGGTCGCCGCATACGCTTACGCAAATCCCACACCGGACGTGATGCGGCTCACCTCTCACGAGGAGGACGGGCCACGGCGTGGACGCGCGGTAGGCGCTTCCCCCACCCACGCAGGCATCGCACGACCGCGGCCCCTTTGTCGCCGCGGTCGATATGCGTCAGGGCCATGATCGCCACCTGCCAAGAACCCCGGCCCTTTCGCGCGTCCATTTACCGAGAACAGCAACTGACAGCACCCAACGGGAACACCCGGCGAGCAGCCGGCTACCGAGGCGATCCCAGCAGTCACCCCGTGCATGACCCCTCAACCCTCAATGGATGTCACGATGACTACACCTCCCTCCGGCCGCGTGGCCGCGCCGCCTGCACCTCCCAGCGACGGCCAGGCCCCTGGGCAGTCAGGTCTGCAGTCGGGCCTCAAGAACCGCCATCTGTCCATGATCGCCGTCGGTGGGGTCATCGGCGCCGGCCTCTTCGTGGGCTCCGCCTCCGGCATCAAGGCCGCCGGCCCCGGCATCCTGCTCTCGTACGCCCTGGTCGGCGCGCTGGTCGTGTTCGTGATGCGGATGCTCGGCGAGATGGCCGCCGCCAACCCGACGTCCGGCTCCTTCTCCGCCTACGCGGACCGGGCGCTCGGCCGCTGGGCGGGCTTCTCCATCGGCTGGCTGTACTGGTTCTTCTGGGTCGTCGTCCTCGCCGTGGAGGCCACGGCCGGCGCCGCCATCCTCACCGAATGGGTCCCGGCCGTCCCGCAGTGGGCCTGGGCACTGATCGTGATGGTGGTCCTCACCGCCACCAACCTCGCCTCGGTCTCCTCGTTCGGTGAGTTCGAGTTCTGGTTCGCGGGCATCAAGGTCGTCGCCATCGCGGGCTTCATCGTCCTGGGCGGCCTGGCGGTCTTCGGCGTGCTGCCCGGCTCGGAGAACGCGGCCACCGGCTTCAGTAACCTCACCGCGCACGGCGGATTCCTCCCGAACGGGCCCAGCGCGATCCTCACCGGCGTCCTGATGGTCGTCTTCTCCTTCATGGGCAGCGAGATCGTCACCCTCGCCGCCGGTGAGTCCGAGGACCCGGAGCGCGCGGTCACCAAGGCCACCAAGAGCGTGATCTGGCGGGTCGGCATCTTCTACCTCGGCTCGATCCTCATCGTGGTCTCCCTGCTCCCGTGGAACGACCCCTCGATCGCCAAGCACGGCTCGTACGTCGCCGCCCTCAACTCGATCGGCATCCCGCACGCCGGCCAGATCATGAACGTCATCGTGCTGACCGCCGTGCTCTCCTGCCTGAACTCCGGCCTCTACACCGCCTCCCGGATGGCCTTCTCCCTCGGCCAGCGCGGCGATGCGCCGAAGGTCTTCGGCCGTACGAACGCCCGGGGCGTCCCGCAGGCCGCGATCCTGGCCTCCGTCCTCTTCGGCTTCATCGCGGTCGGCTTCAACTACCTGTGGCCCAAGACCGTCTTCCAGTTCCTGCTGAACTCCTCGGGCGCGGTCGCGCTCTTCGTCTGGCTGGTGATCTGCTTCTCGCAGCTGCGGATGCGGGGCATCATCCTGCGCGAGAACCCGGACAAGCTGGTCGTCCGCATGTGGCTCTTCCCGTACCTGACGTGGGCGACCATCGGGATGATCTCCTTCGTCCTGGTCTACATGCTCACCGACGACAGCGACGGCGGCGGCCGGATCCAGGTGCTGCTGTCGGTGCTCCTGGCCGTGATCGTCGTCGGTATCTCCCTCGTCCGCGACCGGCTCGGCCGCACCGCCGGGAAGGAATCCGTTACAGGTCGGTAACCACAGGTGACTGTACGGGCGGCGGCGTGCGTGGCACGCTGCCGCCCTACGGCGCTTGAATCCCCTGCCGTCACCTGTGCCCCTCAGCCACACCCCGCTCGTCCGTCCCGTCTCCGGAAGGCCGCCGAAGCCAGCCATGTCCGCCTTCATACGCCGCCGCCGCAAAGGCAGCCTTCCCCGTCTGGCCCCCGAACTCGACGACGTCACCCTGGGCAAGGTCCGGCGGCGCGTCGAGACCTGCTGGGACCGCGGTTCGCTCGACTTCGCTGTGATGGCCCTGCTCTCGAACGTGATCGACGACGCCGGCCAGGACTGGGACCGCAAGGCCCACCGCCTGGAGGTGCTGGCCGGGTCCGCCGGGCGGGCGCTGCCCGGCATCTGGCGCGAGCACAAGCCGAACGACCAGGGGGCATTGCTGCTCCATGCCTGGTCGGACGTGGTCCAGGCCCGTCAGCAGGGCTCCGTCGGCGACCTGTCCGACGTCCGCGCGTCCTGCCGGCGCGCCGCCGAGCTGCTTCCCGCCGACCCCATTCCGTGGACCCTCCACTTGGCCACGCTGCGCCTGGAGCGGCGCCCCACCCGTGAGCTGTCGCCGATCTGGCGCGAGATCAAGGCCCGCGACCCCTGGAACCGGGAGGCCCACCTCCAGGCCCTGGGCTATCTCTCACCGGAGGAGTGCGGCTCCAGCGTCCTGGTCCTGGACCTGCTCGACGGCCTCCGCGCCGAAATGCCGCCGAACGCCCCCACCGCCGCCCTGGAACTCACCGCGATCGTCCGCAACCACCAGCGCGCCGTCGCCGTCGGCGGCCTGATGGCCCTCGGTGCCGCGGAGATCTGGCGCCGCCCCGACGTCGCCAAGGCCCTCGACCAGGCCGCACAGGACTGGACCACCCCGGGCTTCCTCACACACGCGGCGGCGGTCGCCGATTTCAACCTCCTGGCCTACGCGTTGCTCAAATCCACCCGCCCGACCGAGGCCGCGACCGCCCTGCGCGCCACCGGGGCCGTGGCCACTCCCTGGCCGTGGAACGCGGACGGGGAACCGCTGGAGCGGTTTGCGCATTTCTACGGACGGTATTGCCAGGAGGGTTCTGCCTAGCCGTCAGGCTGTGGGGCGATCAGGCGGACTGACTGCCCCTCTGCTGCTGACTGATGGCCACTCAGCCCGAGTGGCCATCAGGATGCCGGGTGTCACGGCGAGCTGACGGAGAGAGGCCCGCGGACCACAACAGCCAGCCACCCGGCTCTGGTTGAGGCGGGGGACTCGCACCCGCCCGCCGTGCCGTGCCCCGCCTCGCGTCCGGATGTCACGAGGCCACGCTGCGCGCCCAGGCGACCGCAATGTGTCATATTTCCGTTTTGCGTGAAAATTCACGCATAAGTCCTTGTTGTCGGTAACAAGGCGTCGTAGCCTCGAAAGTGTCGTAATCAGCCAGATGCGGCAAACCGGAACAACAGGAGGCGGTTATGAGCTTCCGGCATGTCTTCCCGCGCAGACGTAGGCACGGCGGCGACGACTGGGACGACTGGTACGGCGACGGCTACGGGCGCAGGCGGCGTCACCACCGTCGGCACCGTCGCTTCCGCAGGCGTCGGTTCTTCGGGTACTACGACTAGGTCAGATTCCTGACCAGTTGTCCTGACGAGATGTCCTGAGAGCGAGGCGGGCTCGCGTTCTGCGCGGGTCGGCCTCGCAATCTTGAGCGGCCGGATTCTGTCTCCGGCCCCATCGGCCCGAGCACACCGGACGACGGTTTGACGTAGCCACCATGGATTATCACAGCGCACGTCAGCGCCCAGCGCACTCCGAAGGGCCCCCTCGAACGGGCGCGAGCCGAGCGGTCTTTGGGCAGGAGCCACCCTCCGAAGGGCCGGGCTCCGGGCCACCAGGCGCAAGTTCAAGACCGCAGGGCTCCAGCGCGGCGCCGCGAAAGCGCGGCCGTGGGTCCGCCGCCGGACCGCCAGTATGTGGCCCCAAACGACTTGCTCCAGAGCCCCAGTCATCCGCTCTCGAGCCCTCATCACCAGGCCTGGCGGGCCCTCAGGACCCGGCCTCCCTGGGCGCAGGCAAAGGCGGCCTGGCGACCGACCACAGCTACCCGTACCCCCAGCACTTCCGCGCCCGAGAGGCATTCCGGCGCTTTTGGCCTCTGACCAAGGGCGACCGGCGCTGGCTCATCTGCATCCTCCTGTGCGCCGTCGTGGCCGCCGTCGCCGAGACTTTCGCGATCCTTCTCTTCGCCCAACTCACCGACAACGCCCTCCAGAAGGGCTCCGTCAGCGCTTTCTGGACACCGGCCACCAAATGGCTCTCCATCGCCGTCGCCGGCGCCATCGTGGGATACCTGGGCAACTCGCTCGGCGCCTGGACCGCCGAACGCTTCGTGGTGCGGCTACGGGCCCGAGTCTTCGCCCACCTCCAGAAGCTGCCGCCCCACTTCTTCCAGCGCAACCGGCGCGGCGACCTGGTGGAACGGCTGACGGGTGACGTCGACGCCATCGAACAGCTTGTGGTCTCCGGCCTGCTCCAGGCGGTAACGGCCCTGTTCAGCATCATTTTTTACGGCGCCGCGGCCCTGCTGCTGCGGTGGGACCTGGCCCTCGCCACCTTCCTGCTGGTCCCGGTGTTCTGGTTCGTCACCAACCAATTCACCGGCCGTCTGCAAAAGGTGGCGCGCCGTGAACGCCGGGCGGACGGTGCCATCACCTCGGTCGTCGAGGAGACCCTGGTGAACGTCGTCCTGACCCAGGCCTACAACCGGCAGCACGACGAGGAGGAACGGCTCCGCCGCGAGACGGGAACATGGTTCCGCGCATCGGTGACCAGCGCCCGCCTCAACGAGTTCTATGCGCAGGTGCTGGAGGTCCTCGAAACGCTCTGCGTCCTGGCGATCATCGGCCTGGGCGCCTGGGAGATCTCCGCCGGCCGGATGACCCTGGGGCAGCTGCTGGCCTTCGCCGCCTTCATCGGCTACCTCTACCCGCCGATCCGCAGCCTCGGCCAGCTCGGTCTCATGGTCACCGCCGCGACCGCCGGCGCCGACCGCCTGCTGGAGATCCTCGACGCCGAACCCGCGGTGACCGACCCACCCCCCTCCCAGGTCATAGCGGCCCCGGACCGCGCCGTCGGCGAGGTGGAGGCGCGGCAGGTCACCTTCCGCTACCCCGACACCCACACCGACGTCCTGAGGGACTTCTCGTTCTCCGCCGTCCCCGGAGAACTGCTGGTCATCACCGGTCCCAGCGGCGCGGGCAAGTCGACCCTGGCCAACCTGCTGCTGCGGTTCTACGACCCGGGTTCCGGCAGCATCCGGCTGGACGGCATCCCCGTGAACCGGCTGCCGCTCGCCCAGCTCCGCCGGAACATCACGCTGCTGCCGCAGGAGACGCTCGTCCTGCACGACACCGTGGAGGAGAACATCGCCTCCGGACGTGACCGTGCGAGCCATGAGGACGTCGTGCACGCGGCACGGGCCGCCGACGCCGAGGACTTCATCTCCGCCCTCCCGAACGGCTACCAGACCGTCATCGCCCCCGGCACCGCCCGGCTCTCCGGCGGGCAGCTCCAGCGCATCGCGATCGCCCGCGCCATGCTGCGCAACGCCCCCGTACTCATCCTCGACGAGCCCACCACCGGCCTGGACACCATCGCCGCCGAGCGCATCCTCGGTCCGCTGCACCGCCTGGCCGAAGGCCGCACCACCCTCGTGATCACCCACGACCTGGCCCTCGCCGCCGGCGCCGACCGCGTCCTCGTCCTGGACGAAGGACGCCTGGTCCAATCGGGCACGCACACCCAACTCCTGCACCAGAGCGGCATGTACGCCTCACTCCTCGAAGCGCATCCCCCCGCGCGCAACGGCACGGTGCATCCCCGTGCGGGCCCCGCCGCCCCCGCCGCCGGCCCGCCCGGGAGCCGCGTGCAGTAAGGCCGTTGGCGCCTCCCCCGAAAGAGCCAGGGCGGCATCCCGACGACGGGGGATGCCGGGGGACTCCGATTTCCCCCATCGCAGCGATGTGCGCGCACCTGCCCGACTGCGACTCTTCGTCGGAACGCACGCGGAGCTCAGAGGGGGATCATGAGGCCGAACCCGGTGTCACACCCGGAAACCCGAACCCGAACCCGTACGACCCACACCCAAGTCCGTACAGGCGCCAGAATCGGCGCCGTCCTGTGGATCATCGCCGCCGTGCAGTTCATGGCCGTCCAACTGGCCGTGGGCGCCGCCTGGCGCACGCCCTACAGCTGGGTACGCAACAACATCAGCGACCTGGGCAACGTCCACTGCCGGACCTGGGACGTCTCCCGGCCGCGCTATGTGTGCTCACCCCTGCACGACCTCATGAACACCTCCTTCGTCGTCCATGGCGCGCTCCTGCTGGCCGGCGCCCTGATGACCGGCGCCGCCTGCTGGGGGCGCGGCGGCATGTCGCTGACCAGCAGAATCCTGTTCCTGATCCAGGCGGCCGCATGGGGCCTCGTGGGCTTCGTCCCCGCCGACGTCGACGAAAACCTCCACGTACTGGGCGCATTGATCATCATGGGGTTCGGGAACCTGGGGCTCTTGTGTGCGGGATTCCTCCGCCGCGGCTCCCTGCTCGGCGGACTGCGCCCCTTCACCCTCGCCGTCGCCGTGGTCGCGTCGGCCGCCGCGGGGATGTTCTTCGGCCAGTACGACCCCGGAATCGGCATGGGCACCCTGGAACGGCTTGCCGCCTTCGGGACCGACGCCTGGGTGCTGGTCGCCGCACTCGCCGTTCTCCGGCGTTGCGTACAGCGCGTACCCGAGGAGCCGGGGGCCGCTCCCGTACCCGTACCGCCGCCCGCTCATCTGCTGCCCGCACGACGGTGATCACCGCGCTCGGCCCCGCCACCGGGTCCGTCCCGCCACCGCGCCCGTCCGGTCCGTTCGGCGGAACATAACGGCCGCAGCCGCACCACACCGGTCCATAGTGGATGCAGCCGCATCCGGCGCGCCGTGGCAGCGGCCCACCGGAGCACGGGAGCACGGGAGCACGGGAGCACGGGAGAGCCGCATGCCGAAGTACCTGGTTCAGGCGAGCTACACCCCCGAGGGAGCGAAAGGCCTGCTCAGCGAGGGCGGCAGCAGTCGGCGAGCCGCCGTGGAGCAGGCCGTCGCCTCCTGCGGAGGCACGCTCGAGGCGATGTATTTCGCCTACGGAGAGGACGACCTGTACTGCATCATCGACTTCCCCGACCCCCTGTCCATGGCCGCCGTCTCGATGACGGTCCGGGCCTCCGGGGCGCTGCACTCCAAGGCGACACCGCTGCTGGCCGTCGAGGAGATCGATGAGGCCGCCAAGAAGGGCGTCGACTTCCGGCCGCCCGGCAGCTGACCGGCGACATGGCGGCCGGGGAAGGGCCGCCGGCCTCCGCCCTCACTGCAGCGGTGCCCCTCGGCCGCTACGGCCGCCCCGAGGAGATCGCCGCAGCGATCGTCTTTCTCGCCGGCCCGGCTGCTCTCCGTACGCCGCGCATGCCCCGCCGGAAATGGCGATGCGTGCCGCGACCGCCCTTGGTACGGTCCCCGACATGTTCATGTGCACCGGGCAGAGCTGGTTCCTCAGGCCCCGCAGCGCCGCCTAGCGGCAAGCTGCGGCCGACGTTCGTTGCGCACAGCTTCGCCGCACTCCGGTTCCCCGCCGGTGCGGTGCTCGACGCTGCCCGGCTCCGACGATGACTCACACCGCGGAGCACCTTCCATGAACGACCAGAACCACCACCACGGCGCCCACCACCACCACAGCGATCTGCGTGATCTCCTCCCTCCGGCCGAGCCGACCCTGGCGGCCGCCCCCGCCGAACTGACGCAGTGGGTCACCCGGCACGCCTCCCGGCTGGCCGATCTCGGCCCCGGAGCGGACCCGGGAGCGCCGCTCGACGACCTGGAGCCGCTGCGCGGCCTCGTCGGCGGCGCCCGCGTGGTCGCCCTCGGTGAGAACTCCCACCAGATCCGCGAGTTCGGCCTGCTGCGCCACCGCATCCTGCGCTTCCTCGTCGAGGAACTGGGCTTCACCGTCTACGCCATGGAGTACGGAGCCGCCGAGGGCCGCGCCGTGGACGCCTGGATCCAGGGCGGGCCGGGCGACATCGACGACCTCCTGGCCCCCGAAAGCAGCGGAGCCCACGGCAACGGCACCGAAGGCGAAGACGAAGACGAAGACGAAGGTAACGGCGCCAAGGTCAGCAAGGGCCTGGGGCAGCCGGCCGAGTGCCGGGACACCCTGCGATGGCTGCGCCGTCACAACGCCGGCGCCGCGCACCCGGTCCGCTTCGTCGGCTGCGACATCCCCATGGCGGGTGGCTCGCTCGCGCCCGTACTGGAGCCGGTCGCCGCCTACTTGGCCACCGTGGACCCCGGCGCGCTGCGCTTCCTGAACACCGCGCTGGAGGTCTCCGAGCCGATCGCGGGCGGGACGGTCATGGTGCCCGCCTACGCCAGGCTCGACCTGGACCCGGCGGAGCAGGACCGCCTCACCACCGCGCTCGCCCGGCTGCTGGGCCGTTTCACGGACCTGCGCGAGATCTACACCGGGCGCAGCGGCCGCACGGCGTACGAGACCGCGCTGTCGGACGTCCGCGCGGCAGTGACGACCGACCGGGCCCAGCGCGCCATGGCCGAAGCGCTCGCGGGCGCGCCCGACGGCCTGAACTTCGCCGCCCGGGAGCGCTATCTGGCCGACACGCTGCTGGAGTTCCTGGAGCGGTCCGGGCCCGGCAGCCGCGTCGTCCTGGTCGGGCACAACGCCCACATCCAGCGCTCCGCCAACCAGGCCGACGGCCCACTGGCGGTGACGACCATGGGCCATCTGCTCTCCCGGGCGCTCGGCGCGGACTACGTTCCCCTCGCGCTGACCGGCAACGGAGGCGAGACGGTGGAGAACGTGCCCGACCGGGACCACCCGCTCGGAATGCGCTGGGGCCGGGCCACCACCCCTGAGGCCGCGCCGGACAGCGTCGAGGCGCTGTTCGCGGGCGTGCCCGGGGAGCCGGCCCTGGTGGACGCGCGGGCGCTGCGCGCGTACGCGCGCCGTCACGGGCTGCCGGAGCCGGTCCGCACCCGGTTGGACACCGCCTTCCTCGAGATCCCGGCCCTGGAGGCGTTCGACGGGATCATCTGTGTCCCGGACACCACCCTCGGCGCCGATACGCCGCAGTAAGAGGCAAGAGCACCAGGACCACGGGCAGGGCGGGCCGTTCCGGACACGTCACGGGCGGCCCGCCGCACCCGCCACCGGCAACCGGGCCTGCGGGCCTGGGGGGCGGCGGAACGACACGCAGCAAGGGGGCAGCTGCGCAAGCCGTCCGCGCCCAGGGGCTCGCCGAGCGGATCACCACCGCCGTATCAGGGCCTGTCCGACGGGGCGGGACGGGGCGTGATGAAGCCTCACCAGGCTCGATCCGAGGGTCAGATGCCGCGTTCGATCATGTCGATCACCTGCTGGCCCGCGTCGTGGGCCTGGGTGGGGTGAAGGCCGCGGAGGGGGCCGTCGATGACGAGGGCGGCGAGGCCGTGGACGGCGGACCAGGCGAGGAACTCGGCGCCGGGCCGCCGGTCTTCGGGCAGCAGTCCCGTGGCCACGAGGTCGTCGAGAGCCGCGCCGAGGAGCTCGAAGGGGGTCTTGCCGCTGGTTCCGGCGGCGGTGTCGGCGGCGGCGTGGGTCATGTCGCCGGGGACGTGGAACGCGGTGCGGAACAGGCCGGGTTCCTCCTGGGCGAAGCGCAGATAGCCGGTGCCGACCGCGCGGAAGCGGGCCCGGGCACGGGCCGCCGGGTCCGCCGCCTCCGGCAGGGCGGCCTGTTCGGCCTCCATGGTGCGGGCGACCCGGGCCATCGCCGCCTGGGAGACGGCGTGCAGCAGTGCGCCCCGGTCGGCGAAGTGACGGTAGGCCGCGTTGGGTACGACTCCCGCCTGGCGGGTGGCGGCCCGTAGTGCCACGGCCTCCGGCCCGCCCTCGCGGGCGAGTTCGAGACCGGCCTCGATCAGCGCGTTGCGAAGGTCGCCGTGGCGGTAGGTGTTCCGCTTCGGCTTGTCGGCCTCTGCAGCCATCACCAACTCCAATGTGGACAGCATCCACTTAACTCGTTTAGGCTTCTGCAAGATCGACCGGGGGGCGCGGATCACTGCACCCTCCGAATGTGGACATCGTACACAAGGGTACTGCTGTGCCCGTCTCCCGGAGGAAGCCCTCACATGCGCAAGGTCATTGCATCCGTGTACATCACGCTCGACGGCGTCGTGGAGAACCCGGCGTGGACGGCCCCGTTCTTCAACGACGAGGCGGCGAAGTTCGCCCAGGCCCAGCTGTTCGCCGCCGATGCCCTCCTCCTGGGCCGCGTCACCTACCAGGGCTTCGTCCAGGCATGGCCGTCCATGACCGACGAGGACGGCTTCGCCGACAAGATGAACTCCATGCCCAAGTACGTGGCCACCACCACGCTGGAGACCCCCGAGTGGAACGCCACGTTCCTCGGCGGCGACGTGCCGGCGGCGGTGGCCGAGCTCAAGCAGCAGGACGGCGGGGACCTGCTCATCTACGGCAGCGGCGATCTCGTCAACACGCTCCTGGAGTGCGACCTGATCGACGAACTGCGGCTGTGGGCCCACCCTGTCATCGAAGGCACCGGCAAGCGCCTGTTCACCGAGAGGTCCCCGAAGAAGACCCTCCGGCCGATCGGCACCACCACCTTCAGCACCGGCGCCCAGGTCCACGCCTACGCCCCCGCACGCCCGGCCGGCCAGTAACCGCACCGGCACCTTCACGCAGCAGGAGAACCCCATGGGAAAGATCACCCACTTCGTGCACCAGTCGCTGGACGGCTACATCGAGGGCCCGAACGGCGAGTTCGACTGGCCCGTCATGGGCGGCGAGCTCTCCGGCTACTCGCAGGCCCTCACCGCCGGCGTCGACATCTTTCTCTACGGCCGCACGGTGTGGGACATGATGTCCGGCTACTGGCCCCACGCCGAGGAGCACTCCACCCACGAGCACGACCTCGCGTTCGCCCCCGTCTGGCGCAAGACCCCCAAGATCGTGGTCTCCTCGACGCTCAAGGAGGCCGACTGGAACACCCGCGTGATCAACACGGACGTCGTCGAGGAGCTCACCGCCCTCAAGCGGAGCGGCGCCCACCTGCTGCTGTTCGGCGGCTCCGCACTCGCCGGCTTCCTCACCGAACATCAACTGATCGACGAGTACCAGATCTTCGTCCACCCCGTCGTGCTCGGCGGCGGCAAGCCCGTCTTCCGCGCCCCCCAGCAGCGACTCCACCTCACCCTCGCCGAATCCCGGACCTTCGACTCCCAGGTCGTCCTCCTCCGCCATGAAGTGGCCGACCGGCCTTCCTGAGGCGCCGTTGGGGCCGAGGATGCCGAAGATCTCCCCCTCCTCGACGGCGAAGGACGGGGCGGGGCAGGCGCGGACATCGGCCATCGCGCGCGAAGCGGCATCAGCCGATCGGTTGATGGCGGGGTACGACCGAGTGGAGGGCGGACCGAGCGCGACGAGATGCTCGCCGAGGTCCGGAGCTGCGGTACGCCAGCGAACGCAACCAGAACTGCAACCACGGGAGTGGAGCAGCGCGAGTGAGTCCAGACTCTGCCCTTCTCACTCCCCGTTCTGCGGCCAGGCCGCGGCGAGGGCGGCGACCGGGTCGGTGTCGGCCGGTGCCGCGGGCCACTCGGCCTGGATTGCCCAGGACCGGAAGATTCTGGCGATGTTCCAGCTGTTCCACGACATGGGCGCAGACCTCGTCGTCAGTGCCAACACCATCGTGGAGGTGAGCCACTCCAGGGTGAATCTGCCCCGGCTGCAGTGGGCGCTGTCCCGGGTCAAGGTGGAGCCGGTCACGGAGGCAGCGGCCAAGGCGGCGGCACAGCTGCTCAAGGCCACAGGTCTGCACGGGCACACGTACGCGATTGACGCGACAGTCGCGGAAGCGGCCCTGCGCCGGCCCGGCCCGGCCGCCATCCTCACGTCGGATGTCGATGACATGACCCGCCTGTGCGGCGGCAAGGTCCGGATGATCGGGCTCTGACCGCTGCCGTGACTCCGTCACGCAGAACGCAACCAAAACTGCAGCCGATCCACGCCGAAGAGCCGAGCCACGGTTGTGGCTCGGCTCTTCGTTTCGCCTGTTCAGGCGGGTGCGGAGGATACGAGATTCGAACTCGTGAGGGGTTGTCCCCCACACGCTTTCCAAGTCTGTTGCCGCCGTACAGGGCTGCGTACGAGGCTGTTCACCTGCGTTCGCGCCGGGTCAGCGGCCCAGCCGGTACCGGCTCCGGTCCCGCCCTGAACACTCGTGAACGGCGCTGAATGAGACGGAAACTGAGACGGGGGCTCCGATGGAACGCGTAGAGGCCGAGCTGTTCACCGCTGGCAGCAACGACGCCGTGGTGCGCCTCCCGGGACGCAACTTCCCCGGAGTCTTGATCCAGGGGGACACCCTCAGCATCCTCCGGACGGACGTGGCCGAACTCGTCGAGCTGTGCGCCGCCGGCAACCTGGAGGGGGCCCGACACGTGGCGAGCCTCCTCCATGCCGACCTGGGAGAGAAGCTCCTGCGGTACACGGACGCGCTCGAAGCCCACGGAATTCGCAGGCCCTTCTGATCCGTAGCTCTCACAAGATCGGTCGCTGGCGGTCGCACCGGTCGCCTTGGAGCCCCTGAAGAGTGCTCTTGGACGGGAGCAGTTGCTGTAGTTGCTGTACTTCGCTGCTGTACAGCAACACTCCAACGAGACAGACGAACTGCTGGCCACACCCATGATCACCCGATGTAGCGTTACAGGCATGATGGTTTGGATTTTTATCGCTATGGCCTTGGTTTTTAGCAACCTGTCAATTTGGCTGTCTCGGCGCAGCTGGCGTCAGCAGCAGGAGAGCGTTGTTCGGTAGCGCCGCCGGCCCCGCCCCCACCTACCTCCTCACCACCCCTCATTCGCACCTTCCTTGCCGCCCTCGGGGCTCCCCGCCTGGACTCGCTCCTGAGATCCGGGTGCCTGGTGACTGCTCAGCCTGTGCCGGTGGTGGTGTCTGCGGTCGGCCTGGGGAAAGCGTCGGCGGTGGTGTCGGCCCGTGGGGTGTCTGCTCGGTCCGGCGCTGCTTTTGGGCGGGGCAAAGCGTCTATCGGGTCACCTCGTGGCATCTGTGGTGGCGCGGGGCCGCAGGCAGGAGCGTCGCCCCCAGTCCACGAGCCCGCGCCGGCCTGCGTGGCGGGCCGGTGGGGTGTGATCCGTAGCGGCGGCTGTCAAAGCCGTTGGCTTGCGCACCGGATGCCGAAGGCAAGAGCACCCACAGGGCCAGAGCCACGAGCCGCTCGCCTTCCTGCGGGGACCGCGCCGCGAGATGCTGACCACCGAGGTACATGACGGTTGCTGGCCTCGATCGGCTCTCCACGGCATCAACCGGCTGCGGATACCGTGCGATTGGCACTTGGAGACCCGGCAAGGGAACGGCACCCTCGTGAGAGCCCTGGAGCGTTCCCCCTCCTCCCTCTTCCCCGACCGGAGGGAGGGGCTTGATGAGGTAGAGAAATCGGTAACGGCTCTGTGGCCAGGTGTTCTGTCCGGGGAGGTTGTGGACAGATGAGGCAGGTCTCGGTTGAGGGATCTTGAACGGGTGAGGGCCTTCCGCGTTCGGTGTGGATTGCGACGTCTACACCGACCGAAAGGCCCTCGTGCCCCACCGTGATGCACCCCTGACCGAGACCGGCCGGCTGCGTCTGGCCCGCTGCGTCGTCGAGGACGGCCGGCCCCTGCGACGGGCCGCCGAACGCTTCCAGGTCTCCCCGACCACGGCCCAGCGGTGGTCGGCCCGTTACCGTGCCCTGGGTGAGGCCGGCATGGCGGACCGGTCTTCTCGCCCCCGGCACAGTCCGCGACGCACCCCGACCCGGACCGAGCGGCGGGTTATCAAAGTCCGGCTCGCGCGCCGGGGGGCCCGGCCCGCATCGCGCACCTGCTGGGCCTGGTGCCCTCGACCGTGCACGGCGTACTGTCCCGCTTCGGCCTGGCCCGCCTGGCGCATCTCGACCGCGCCACCGGCCGCGTCATACGCCGCTACGAACGCGAGCGGCCCGGCGAACCCGTCCACGTCGACATCAAGAAGCTCGGCAACATCCCCGATGGCGGCCACAAGACGCTCGGCCGCCCAGCAGGCCGCAAGACCCGCTCCGGCGCCGGCTACAGCTACATCCACACCGCCGTCGACGACCACTCCCGCCTCGCCTACAGCGAAATCCACGCAGACGAGAAGAAGGAAACCGCCACCGCCTTCGTGCCCACCAGGAGGAGCAGGAGCGGGAGCGCCCGGCGGCCGGCACAGAGTGGGAGGGCTCGGGGTAGGTCTTCGCTTCGCCCACCGGCGGGCCTCTGATCCCGAACACGGACTACCACCGGTGGAAGCAGCTCCTGCAAGACGCCGGGGTCCGGGACGGCAGGCTCCATGACGCACGCCACACCGCTGCGACGGTGCTGCTCCTGTTCGGCGTCCCGGATGTCGTGGTGGACGCGATCATGGGCTGGGAGCCGGGTGGTGCCGCTCGGATGCGGGCCCGGTACATGCACGTGACCGGGGCCCTGCTGAAGAAAGCGGCCGGGCAGGTCGGCGAAGCCCTCTGGGGACCGCCGCCCGAAAGCAAGTGAGACGGAAACTGAGACGGAGAACGTCGAAGGGCCCCACCGCAAGCGGTGGGGCCCTTCGACGTATTGCCCGGTGAGAGCAATGGCGGAGGATACGAGATTCGAACTCGTGAGGGGTTGCCCCCAACACGCTTTCCAAGCGTGCGCCCTAGGCCACTAGGCGAATCCTCCGCCGCAAACAATACAAGACGTTGGGGAGTGCTCGCGAACATGATCCGGAGGACGGGGCCGGGTGGGAGCGGGGTGGGGGACGGGTTCGTTTTTCGGGTGGGGGATCGGCTAGTGTGGTGCGCAGCCCCTCACGTGGCGCTATCTGACTGAACTCCCCCAGGGCCGGAAGGCAGCAAGGGTAGGTCGGCTCTGGCGGGTGCGTGGGGGGCGCTTGCGTTTGCGGGGCCGGTCCGGTTGTCAGTGGGGCCCGATATCGTCGTATGCGTGTCGTCCCTTGCGCTGTACCGCCGCTACCGGCCCGAGACCTTCGCCGAGGTCATCGGGCAAGAGCACGTAACCGATCCGCTGCAGCAGGCGTTGCGGAACAACCGGGTCAACCACGCGTATCTGTTCAGTGGGCCGCGCGGCTGCGGCAAGACGACCAGTGCGCGGATCCTGGCGCGGTGCTTGAACTGTGAGGAAGGTCCCACTCCCACGCCCTGCGGTACGTGCCAGTCGTGTGTGGACCTGGCGCGGAACGGGCGTGGGTCGATCGACGTGATCGAGATCGACGCGGCATCGCACGGTGGCGTGGACGACGCCCGTGAGCTGCGGGAGAAGGCCTTCTTCGGGCCGGCCGCCAGCCGCTACAAGATCTACATCATCGACGAGGCGCACATGGTGACCTCGGCGGGCTTCAATGCGCTGCTGAAGGTCGTCGAGGAGCCGCCGGAGCATCTGAAGTTCATTTTCGCGACCACGGAGCCCGAGAAGGTCATCGGGACGATCCGGTCGCGGACGCATCACTATCCGTTCCGGCTGGTGCCGCCGGGGACGCTGCGCGAGTACCTGGGGCAGGTGTGCGGCCAGGAGGACATCCCGGTCGAGGACGGCGTGCTGCCGCTGGTCGTGCGGGCGGGTGCCGGTTCCGTACGTGACTCGATGTCGGTGATGGACCAGCTGCTCGCCGGGGCGGCTGCCGACGGTGTGACGTATGCCATGGCCACGGCGCTGCTGGGGTACACCGACGGGTCGCTGCTGGATTCCCTTGTCGAGGCGTTTGCCGCGGGGGACGGGGCGGCGGCCTTCGAGGTGGTGGACCGGGTCATCGAGGGGGGTAATGATCCGCGGCGGTTCGTGGCGGATCTGCTGGAGCGGCTGCGTGATCTGGTGATCTTGGCGGCGGTGCCGGATGCGGGGGAGAAGGGGCTGATCGATGCCCCCGGTGATGTGGTGGAGCGGATGTCGGCGCAGGCGTCCGTGTTCGGGGCGGCGGAGCTGAGCCGGGCCGCCGACCTGGTCAATACGGGCCTGACGGAGATGCGCGGGGCGACCTCGCCGCGGCTGCAGCTGGAGCTGATCTGTGCGCGGGTGCTGCTGCCCGCCGCGTACGACGACGAGCGGTCGGTGCAGGCGCGGCTGGACCGGCTGGAGCGCGGCGCGGGTGCGGTGGCGCCTGTCGGCGGCGTGAGCGGGATGCCGGCCGGTGACGGCAGGCCCGGTGCCGGGGCGCCTGTGGTGTCCTCCGGGGGCGGGCCTGCGGCCGGGTATGTGCCGGGGCCGGAGGCCCATCCGGTGGCGCCGGCGGGACCGTCCGGGCCGGCGGCCGCGCGGGCCGCGGTGCGGGGGGCCACGGGCGCTCCGGGTGGTGGCGGTACGGATACGGGCCCGGCGACGGGTACGGGTGCAGAGGCACCCGCCGGGCAGGCCCCTGCTCCGGCTCCTTCGCAGGACGCACCGACCGTCGCTGGGGGCGCGCCCACCAGGCCCGCCGGCGGTTCCGGTGGCGAGCACCAGCGGGCCGATGCGGAGGGCGCGGCGTCGCAGGCCGGCGGGCAGGCGAGTGCGTCCGTACGGCCAGGGGCGTGGCCCGGAAGCTCCGGAGGCGGTGTCGGCGGCGGTGGCGGGCGGCAGCCCGGTGGCTGGCCGTCGGCCGCAGCGCCGGGGCAGGGGGGCCAGGGAGCGCAAGGAGGTGCGCCCGCCGGGCCGCCCACCAGTGCGCCCGCCCAGCCGCCCGCTGCCGGGCCCGCGGCCGGCGCGCCCGCGCCCGTACAGCAGCCTCCGGCCGGTGGCGCGCAGGGAGCCGCACAGGTGCGGCAGATGTGGCCGGACATCCTGGACGCGGTCAAGGGCCGCCGGCGCTTCACCTGGATCCTGCTGAGCCAGAACGCCCAGGTGTCCGGGTTCGACGGCACCACCCTGCAGATCGGCTTCCCCAACGCCGGAGCGCGCGACAGCTTCGCCAACGGCGGCAGCGAGGACGTCCTCAAGGACGTGCTGGCCGAGCGGTTCCATGTGCAGTGGCGGGTCGAGGCGATCGTCGACCCGTCGGGCGGTGCCAATCCGCCGGCCGGCGGTGCGCCCCGCAGCGGCGGTGGCGGCTTCGGAGGCGGGGCGCCCGCCGCTCCGCAGCAGTCGGCCCCCCAGCCGCCCCGGCAGAGCGCCCCGGCGGCGTCCGAGGGCGCTGGTGGCCAGTACGGCCAGGGAGGCCAGGGCGGCGGCCCCGTTGGCGGGGGCCAGGGCGCGCGGATGGCGCGGGAGGCGGTGGCCCCGGCGGCGTCCGCCGGAGGTGGCCGGAGCGCTCCCGCGGCGGAGCCCTCGTACACCCCGGAGCCCCCGCCGATGTCGATCGAGTACGACATGCCGGCTGAGGACGACCCGGATCTGGTCGACTCCGCGCTCAGCGGTCACGACCTGATCGTCCGCGAGCTGGGCGCGACCGTGGTGGAAGAGTTCAACAACGACGAGTGAGGGCGAGATGAGGGGGAGATGAGGGCAGGACGAGGGAGACGTGGGGGAGATGCCCGGGGTGACGGACTGTTGCCTGCCATTGCGGTCCGTCACAGGGGGGCGTCGGGCGGCCGATCCACAGGGGTACGCGTACGCCCGGATCGCCGTGAAACGGGGGCGTACGACGGTGCCTGCGGGGGCCTGCGGGGCATATACGGGCTCCTCCGTACGGCGTAGGGCGCGCGGGGCGGGAAACACGTAGGCTCGGGCTACCGCACCAATCGTTGTCGTATGGCAGGAGTCACGTCGTGATCCCCGGTGGTCAGCCCAATATGCAGCAGCTGCTTCAGCAGGCCCAGAAGATGCAGCAGGACCTCGCGGCCGCCCAGCAGGAGCTGGCGGAGACGCCCGTCGAGGGTTCCGCGGGCGGCGGTCTGGTCAAGGCGACGGTGACCGGCTCCGGTGAGCTCAAGGGCCTGGTCATCGACCCCAAGGCGGTCGACACCGACTCCGCCGAGGACACCGCCGAGACCCTCGCCGACCTCGTCCTCGCGGCGGTCCGGGACGCGAACGCCAGCGCCCAGCAGGTGCAGCAGGAGAAGCTCGGCCCGCTCGCCCAGGGGCTGGGCGGCGGCAGTGGCATCCCTGGTCTCCCCTTCTGAGGAGTAGCCAACTAGCGTACGCAGCACGGCAGAAGAGAGAGAAGACGTTCCGTGTATGAAGGCGTGGTTCAGGACCTGATCGACGAATTGGGCAGGCTGCCCGGCGTCGGTCCCAAGAGCGCGCAGCGGATCGCCTTCCACATTCTTCAGGCCGAGCCGACCGATGTCCGACGGCTCGCGAACGCGCTGATGGAGGTCAAGGCGAAGGTCCGGTTCTGCAGCACCTGCGGCAATGTGGCGCAGGAGGAGCAGTGCCGGGTCTGCCTGGACCCGCGGCGCGATCCGGCGGTCATCTGTGTTGTGGAGGAGCCCAAGGACGTCGTGGCGATCGAGCGGACGCGGGAGTTCCGCGGCCGCTATCACGTGCTCGGTGGGGCGATCAGCCCGATCGAGGGCGTCGGCCCCGACGACCTGCGGATACGGGAGTTGCTGACCAGGCTCGCGGACGGTGCCGTCAGCGAGCTGATCCTGGCCACCGACCCCAATCTGGAGGGCGAGGCCACGGCCACGTACCTGGCTCGCATGATCAAACCCATGGGGCTGAAAGTGACGCGACTGGCCAGCGGACTGCCGGTCGGAGGCGATCTGGAGTACGCCGACGAGGTCACGCTCGGGCGGGCCTTCGAAGGGAGGAGACTTCTCGATGTCTGATGCCACGCTGCACAACGCGACGCAGGACCCGGACGACTTCGCGGTATCGATCTCCGACTCGATCGAGAGTTTCATCGTCGCCGTGACGGAGGTCGCCAAGGGCGACGAGCCGGACAGCGCGGTGCCGTTCCTGCTGCTGGAGATCTCCCAGCTCCTGCTCACCGGCGGCCGGCTGGGCGCCCACGAGGACATCGTCCCCGACGAGCGGTACGAGCCCGACAGCGGGCCGGAGCCGGACGTGGACGACCTGCGGGAGCGGTTCGCGGCGCTGCTCGACCCGGTGGACGTCTACTCCGAGGTCTTCGACCCGTATGTGCCGCGCTCGGAGCCGGTGCCCTGCCGGATCTCCGACGACCTCGCCGACATCGTCACCGACCTGCGGCACGGCCTGGCGCACTACCGCGCCGGCCGGGTCGTCGAGGCGCTGTGGTGGTGGCAGTTCTCCTACCTCACGAACTGGGGCCCGACCGCCTCGGCGGCGCTGCGCGCGCTGCAGTCGCTGGTCGCCCACGTACGCCTCGACCAGCCGCTGGACGAGCTGGACGGCCTGGACACCGACAGCGGCACCGACGGCGACGAGGACCGGCTCGCCGAGGAGGCCGGAAAGGTCATGGCGGCGGAGATCGCGGGGCCGCTGGGGCTGCCCGGGACGTGAGCGGGCGGGGGCGCGCCGGGTCCCGAGCGTGTGACCTGAGTTACGTTCCCGTGTGCTCCGGCCCGTAGCGGGCATGCGCTGGCCGAGCGGGCGTGAGGATGCGCCACGCGGATCCGCCGCCGGACGCGGCGCTCGACAGCGGTCACGCCATGATCGCTATATGAGTTTCGCGTCTCACCATGTGGTATTTACGGGGCGGAGACCGCTCGCTCGTTAGACTGAGCCGACCGCAGTACCCCCATTTCCGGGGGTCCGGGAGGAAACTCCCGAAGAGACAGTTGCGAGGAGCGCACGTGGGCCTTGTCGTGCAGAAGTACGGCGGCTCATCCGTTGCGGATGCCGAGGGCATCAAGCGCGTTGCCAAGCGAGTCGTCGAAGCCAAGAAGAACGGCCACCAGGTGGTCGTCGTGGTTTCGGCGATGGGCGACACGACGGACGAGCTGATCGATCTCGCTCAGGAAGTGTCCCCGATTCCGTCGGGGCGCGAGTTCGACATGCTGCTGACCGCCGGAGAGCGGATCTCCATGGCCCTGCTGGCGATGGCGATCAAAAACCTCGGCCATGAAGCGCAGTCCTTCACCGGCAGCCAGGCCGGTGTCATCACCGACTCCGTGCACAACAAGGCACGGATCATCGATGTCACGCCGGGCCGGATCAAGAGCTCGGTCGACGAGGGCAATATCGCCATCGTCGCCGGCTTCCAGGGTGTGTCCCAGGACAAGAAGGACATCACGACGCTCGGACGGGGCGGCTCGGACACCACCGCCGTCGCGCTGGCGGCCGCGCTGGACGCCGAGTGCTGCGAGATCTACACCGATGTGGACGGTGTCTTCACCGCCGACCCGCGGGTCGTGAAGAAGGCCCGGAAGATCGACTGGATCTCCTTCGAGGACATGCTGGAGCTCGCCAGCTCCGGCTCCAAGGTGCTGCTGCACCGCTGCGTCGAGTACGCACGCCGTTACAACATCCCGATCCACGTCCGCTCCTCGTTCTCGGGGCTCAAGGGCACGTGGGTCAGCAACGAACCGCAAGGGGACCAGCCGATGGAGCAGGCAATCATCTCGGGCGTCGCACACGACACCTCCGAGGCGAAGGTCACGGTCGTCGGAGTTCCGGACAAGCCGGGCGAGGCGGCGCGGATCTTCCGTGCCATCGCGGACTCCGAGGTCAACATCGACATGGTCGTCCAGAACGTGTCGGCGGCGTCCACCGGGCTGACGGACATCTCCTTCACGCTGCCGAAGGACGAGGGCCGCAAGGCCGTCGCGGCGCTGGAGCGCACCCGTGCCGCGGTCGGCTTCGACTCGCTGCGCTACGACGACCAGATCGCCAAGATCTCGCTGGTCGGCGCGGGGATGAAGACCAACCCGGGCGTGACGGCGACGTTCTTCGAGGCGCTGTCGAACGCGGGCGTGAACATCGAGCTCATCTCGACCTCCGAGATCCGCATCTCGGTCGTCACCCGCGCCGATGACGTCAAGGAAGCCGTACAGGCCGTGCACAGCGCCTTCGGTCTCGACACCGAGAGTGACGAGGCCGTGGTCTACGGCGGCACCGGTCGCTGAGCGGCACCGGACCATGATTCCGGCCGAGGCGGGCCGTCCGTCCCACGAGGTCATCGCGGGGGCGGACGCCCGCGCGGCCACCAAGCCACATCTCGCCGTCGTCGGCGCCACCGGTGCCGTCGGCGCGGTGCTGCTCGGCATCCTGTCCGAGCATGCCGACATCTGGGGCGAGATCCGGCTGATCGCCTCCCCCCGTTCGGCCGGCCGCAAGCTGACCGTACGGGGCGAGGAGGTCGAGGTCGTCGCGCTGAGCGAGGATGCCTTCGACGGCATAGATGTCGCGATGTTCGACGTACCGGATGAGATCTCCGCACAGTGGGCACCGGTCGCGGTGGCCAAGGGCGCGGTGGTGGTGGACAACTCGGGCGCGTTCCGGATGGATCCGGACGTGCCCCTTGTCGTACCCGAGGTCAATGCCTGCGCGGCGCGGGTACGCCCCCGCGGGATCATCGCCAACCCGAACTGCACCACCCTCTCGATGATCGTCGCGCTGGGCGCGCTGCACGCCGAGTACGGGCTGAGCGAGCTGATCGTCTCCTCGTACCAGGCCGCCTCGGGGGCGGGACAGGCCGGCGCCGACACACTGCGCGCGCAGCTCTCCGCGGTGGCCGGTACGGAGCTGGGCACGACGCCCGGCGATGTGCGGCGCGCCCTCGGCGACACGCTCGGGCCGTTCCCGGCGCCGATCGCGCTCAATGTCGTGCCCTGGGCCGGGTCGCTCCAGGAGGACGGCTGGTCCTCGGAGGAGCTCAAGATCCGTAACGAATCCCGCAAGATCCTGGGGCTGCCGGATCTGCGGGTCACCGCTACCTGCGTACGGGTGCCGGTCCTGACGGGGCATTCGGTGACCGTGCATG
The DNA here is from genome assembly GCF_040651455.1 of Streptomyces sp. NPDC048483. NCBI lineage: Bacteria > Bacillati > Actinomycetota > Actinomycetes > Kitasatosporales > Streptomycetaceae > Streptomyces > Streptomyces sp. NPDC048483. The sequence goes on along the minus strand of NZ_JBEZJZ010000030.1, from coordinate 16,583 downwards.
CGCGGTTCGAGCGGGAGGTGACGGTGGCCGGCGCGCACGAGATCCTGGCCGCGGCGCCGGGGGTAGTGCTGAGCGACGACCCGGCGGAGGGCGAATTCCCTACGCCATGCGATGTGGTGGGGACGGATCCGACGTGGGTGGGGCGGGTGCGGCGGTCGCTGGATGACCCGCGGGCGCTGCAGCTGTTCGTGTGCGGGGACAACCTGCGCAAGGGGGCGGCTTTGAATGCGGCACAGGTGGGGGAGTTGGTGGCGGGGGAGTTGCGAGGGTAGAGGGGGAGCGGGGAGCGCGCGGGTACGGGGCTCGCGGGGGCGTGGGTTCTGTGCGGGGCTCGGCTGCGTGAGGTGTCTCGTCTGGTGTCCCATGTGTGTCCCGTGGTTCGGCCGGGTGGTGTGTCCCCTGGCTCGTCGCATGGTGTGCCCTGTGGCTCGTCTCGTGGCGTGTCGCTGTGACTTGGCGGGATGGGGTGTCGCGGGGTTGATCCCTCAGCGATACTTTGTGGATGCCATGTGTGACGTGTGAAGATCTTGTGAGTGATTGCCGGGCCGGGGCACTTGTTCCGGGCTGCTGATTCGTTCGACCGTTCGCCCCCGTCACACTGCAACCGGCAGTCGGGCGGGACACGTCTTCCTGGCCGCCCCTCGCGGGTGGCCCGGGGACGCCCGCGGGTCGCCTTAGGGGCCTCGGATTGCGGGGCAAGTGCGTCGGAAATATGGGGCATTGGGGAAGAGCTGGTACGCATGAGGGCATTGGATGCATCGTCAAAAGCGATGCCTTGCGCGTACAACCCTTATGGGGAGAAGCGTGTCCAACAGGCGTGGCAGAGGTACTCGGATTCACCATCGCCCCAGGGGGCACCGCAGGCGCGGCAGTGCGCCCGCCGCGCCCCCGTGCGTCCGGGGGCATGCCGGTGATCGCCCCCTGGCCCACCGCGCGCCCCGCGCAGGTTCCTTCTCAGCGTGGGGACACTGACGACGCGATGGCAGCGGGCACCACAGTCGATCACCTCACCGAGACCTACCGCGCGCACTACCGCTCACTGCTCGGCCTCGCCGCGCTGCTCCTCGACGACACCGCCTCCTGCGAGGACGTCGTCCAGGAGGCCTTCATCCGCGTGCACTCCGCGCGCAGCCGGGTGCGCGAACCGGAAAAGACCCTCGCCTATCTCCGTCAGACCGTCGTCAATCTCTCGCGCTCCGCGCTGCGCCGCCGCATCCTCGGGCTGAAGCTGCTCTCCAAGCCGATGCCGGACATGGCGAGCGCCGAGGAGGGCGCGTACGACCTGCTGGAGCGGGACCAGCTGATCAAGGCGATGCGGGGACTGCAGCGGCGGCAGCGCGAGGTGCTGGTGCTGCGCTATTTCGCCGATATGACCGAGGCGCAGGTCGCCGAGACGCTGGGCATATCGCTCGGCTCGGTGAAGGCGTACGGCTCGCGGGGCATCGCGGCGCTTCGCGTCGCGATGGAGGCTCCGGCATGAGTGGCAAGGTGTTCGGTCCGTATGAACCGGGCGATCGTTCCGAGGGGTTCGGCGGGGCCGGTCGGTTCGGTCGATTCGATCGGAGGAGCCGGACCGGTCGGGCGGGTCGTATGGGCCGTATGGGCTGGACGGGTCGGTTCGATCGGCTTGATCGGTTTGCTGGGCCGGTGACGGTCGGGACGGTTCCGTCGTCGGGGGCGGCCGGTTCGTACAAGGCCGCCGGCGCCTATGGCGTGCGCGGGCTGCCGGGTGATGCGGTGCGTGGGTTGTACGCGGCGCGTGAGGGGCAGGGGGCGGGAGCTTCTGGGGGCGTTGGCGGCCCCGAGTGCGGTGCGGGTCCTGAGACGGGTGCTGGTCCTGAGACGGGTGGCGGTCCCGAGTGCGATGGTCGGCCTGAGCTTGCCGGTGGTCCCGAGGCCGGTGATCGTTCCGGGGACGGCGATGACGTCGGTGCCGACGGTGGGGGTGCGTCCGGGGGCAGCGGTGACGGCCGCGGCCCCGGTGGGGGCGACGGCCCCGGGCTCGGAACCGGCGGCGGTTTCGGCGGAGACTTCGGCGGCGAGGACGACCTGAGGCGACTGCTACAGGACCGCGTCGGCGACCTGGAGCCCGCGCCGGACGCGCTGGAACACCTTCGCCGCGCGGTGCCGACCCGCCGCCGGCGCCGTAGGCATGTGGTCGTGGGCGCGGCCGCCGCGCTGCTGCTCGGCGGTACGTCGATCCCCGCCTTGGTGCACGTAGCGAATCTCAACGATCCAGCCGAGGACCGGCCCGCCAACGCCGCCAGCAGCCAGCGTGCCCAAGGCGCTTCCGAGGGTGCACACGGCGAGGGCACCGAGCATGCCTTCCCGCAGCCGACCGGCAAGGTCGGCAAGCGGCCGGGCGCGGACAAGCCCGCGGGCAAGGGCGGTCGGCCGACGGAGAAGAACGGCGCCGGCCAGGGCGCCGGCGTCGGTACCCCGTCGCCGGACGAGACGATGGACGTCAGCTCTCCGGCCTGCGGTCGCGATCAGCTCGGTCAGGGCACCGGCTCGGCCGGCCCGGCGGATTCGGCCGGCCGCGTCTACGGAGCATTCCGGGTCGTCAATACGTCCGGCACGGCCTGCTCGATCGACGGCGGCGGCGCCGTCGGTGTGACCGCGCAGGGCACCACGAACGCCGACCGCATTCATGTCGTCGACCACACCTCGGGCGACGAAGCCGCCGGGCTGCCCGACCCGGCCACCACTCCTGACCAGCTGGTTCTCCAGCCGGGCGAGGCGTACGAGGTCAAGTTCGCCTGGATCCCGGAAGCCGGCGGCGGGCCGACCGGATGCGCCAAACCGGGGCCCTCGCCGACGCCCGAGCCCTCGACACCGCCCGGGGAATCCCCGGCGGCCGCGGCGGCGGACGACAGCAGCGGTGGTGAGGCGGGCGGTGCGGACGGCGGCGACGGTGGCGGTACGGCGTCCGGTGGCGTGGTTCTCAGCCACACGCCGGAGGCCGGTGAGCCCGCCGCGACGGACGCCAAGATCGCTGACGCGTGCGCCGGAACGGTGTACCGGACAGAGGCGCTCGCGGCGCAGTAGCGGGTGCGCGGGACGCCGTCGGCCTGGTGGCGGCAGCGCGGCCCCGGTCGCGTACGAGCGCGGCTCCCGGTGTCCGGAAGCAGGCCTGGAGGGGGCGGTGCGGCCCCACCGTTCGGGCCCCGTACCGTTGGTGGGGTGTACCGGTTCCTGCTGACCCCGCGGTGGTGGGGGATCAACGTCTTCGCCGTGCTGGCGATTCCCTTCTGCATCTTCATGGGCAGTTGGCAGCTGGGCCGCTTCGAGAGCCGCGTCGATACGCACCAGCAGCAGGAGGACCGCTCCGCGCGGGCCAAGGCCGCCGCCGCCCGGCCGCTGGAGAGCCTGCTGCCGGTCGACCAGGTCACCTCCGGCCGCCAGGCCGGCGCCCGCGGGCGCTATGACGCCGCCCATCAACTGCTCGTACCCGACCGCACCTTGAGCGACAAGGGCGAGCGGCGGGGCTTCTACGTGCTGACCCTGCTGCGTACGGACGGGGGCAAGGCCCTCCCGGTCGTACGGGGCTGGCTGCCCGGCGACGCCGACACCAAGGCCGACCGGGCGAGGGTGCCCGCGCCGCCGAAGGGCGAGGTGACGGTCACCGGGGCGCTGCAGGCGTCCGAGAACGAGGGCACCGACGGGGTCCAGGCCGGGGGCGGGCTGCCGCAGGGCCAGCTCGGCATGATCAACGCGGCGTCGCTGGTGAACATCGTCCCGTACAAGGTCTACGACGCCTGGATCACGCTCAACGACGCTCCCGCCCCGCTGCACGCCGTCCCGCCGACCGCCGCCCAGGGCAGCGGCCTCGACCTGAAGGCCTTCCAGAACCTCGGCTACACCGGCGAGTGGTTCGTCTTCGCCGGCTTCGTCGTCTTCATGTGGTTCCGCCTCTTCCGCCGTGAGGCCGAAGTGGCGAAGGACGCGGCACTGGGCATCCTCCCGGCGGGTGGCGACGCGGGGGCGGACGGCGAGGCGGACGGCGAGGCGGATGGCGCGGCGGACGGCACGGGAGCGGGAGCGGGAGCGGGCGGGGAGCCTGTGGCCCACGCCTGAGGCCTGCGCCTCCTGGGGGCCTCCCCCCCCGCCCCCCGCCCCTCCCGCGTCCCGCCCTTAAGCCTCCTCCCCCGCCACGTACCGCTGCGTGAATTCGAGCTCCAGGCGGACCTGCTTGATGCGCTCCTCCACGACCAGCGATCCGTGCCCGGCGTCGTAGCGGTAGACCTCGTGCGGATGGCCGCGCTGTTCCAGGCGCTGGACGTAGTTCTCCACCTGGCGGATGGGGCAGCGCGGATCGTTGACGCCCGCGGAGATGTAGACCGGGGCCCGCACCTTGTCCACATACGTCAGCGGTGACGATGCCTCGAAGCGCTCCGGGACCTCCTCGGGAGTGCCGCCCAGAAGGGTCCGGTCCATCGCCTTGAGGGCTTCCATTTCGTCGTTGTACGCCGTGACGTAGTCAGCGACCGGGACCGCCGCCAGGCCCACGGCCCACACCTCGGGCTGTGTCCCGAGGCCGAGCAGTGTCAGGTAGCCGCCCCATGAGCCGCCGGCCAGTACCAACCGCTCCGGGTCGGCGAGCCCGGACGAGACCGCCCACTGGCGTACCGCGTCGATGTCCTCCAGCTCGATCAGCCCGACGCGGTGCTTGAGCGCATCCGTCCAGGCGCGGCCGTAGCCGGTCGAACCCCGGTAGTTGACGCGGACGACCGCGAAGCCGTGATCCACCCAGGCCGCCGGGGACGAGGCGAAGGCATCGCTGTCGTGCCAGGTCGGGCCGCCGTGGATGTCGAAGACCGTCGGGAAGGGCCCCTCGCCCGCGGGCTTCTGCACCAGCGCGTGGATACGGCCGCCGGGACCCTCCACCCAGGTGTCGGTCACCGAAACGGAGACCGGTGCCTTTATCCCCGGCGGGTCCAGCACGACGTTGCCGCTCGTCGACCGCACCTCCGGCGGCAGCGCCGCCGAGGACCACAGGAACTCCACCGTCCCGTCCGGCCGGGCCGTCGCGCCCGAGACCGTACCGGCCGGTGTCTCCAGCCGGGTCAGTGCATGTCCGGCCCCGGATCCGTCGCCCGTACCGTCGGCGGAAGCCGGCGCACCCAGGTCGTAGCGCCACAGTTCGCTCCGCGCCTGGTACTCGTGCTCCACCAGCAGCGCCGACCCGTCCGGGTACCAGTCCGCACCCACATCGCCGGGCAGGTCTATCGCCAGGGCCGTCTCCACCCCCGTCACCGGATCCCAGATCATCGGCTCCCACCGGCCCCGACGCTGATGCCCCACCAGCAGCCGGGAGTCGCCGTCCACCGGCGCGAAGCCCATCACCGACAGGCCCAGCTCCTCGGTCCCGCCGTTGGTGTCGTCCAGCTCCGCCACCGTCGAGCCGTCCGTCCGTACGATACGGATCGCGGAGTGCATCGCATCGCCGTGCTCGGTGTGCTCTATCGCGATCAGTGAGCCGTCGTGCGAGAGATCGCCGACGCCCGCCGATTCGTGGTGGCGGTAGATCTCCACCGGTGCCGCTCCGGGCCGTACGACATGGACCGTCGAGCCCTCGTCGTCCGTGGAGCAACCGACGACCGCCGTGCCGTCGCGGCCGATCGACAGCCCCGAGGGAAACGAGGCGGCCAGGCCCGGAGTGGCCGGCTCATCGGGGCCGCCCGCGAACGGCTGCCGCATCCAGACGCCGAACTCGTCCCCGTCCGTGTCCGAGAACCACCAGATCCACTCGCCGTCCGGCGACAGCGTCCCGTCGGTTGTGCCGTTCGGCCGGTCCGTGGCCTGTCGCTGGCCGCCGGTCGCGCGGTCCCAGGCGTACAGCTCGAAGGTGCCGGTGGCGTTCGAGACGAACAGGGAACGGTCCGGGGCGTCCTCGGCCCAGTCCGGCAGGCCGATCCGCGGTGCACGGAACCGCTTCTCCCAGTCGGGGAGGTCTGCGGGGACGGTCGAGCCGGCGGTGCTTGCGGCGCCCGTGGAGGCGGTCGAGACGGCCGAGACGGTTGCTGTGGTGGAGCCGGTGGCGCTGGTGGAGGGGGCCGGATCGTCCGGACGGTTCGGGTCGGGGGCCTGGGCGGAGCCTGTGGTCTCGTTCGTCATGGGCCCATTCTGCGCCCGGCGCAAGAAATGCGTTGGCGGGGCTGTCAGCCTGTGGATAACTTCGCCGTATGCGTAGACATACCGGCCCCGACGGCTGGCGCGAGGCCAACCGCGCGATGTGGGACGAACGCGTGGCCATCCACACCGCGAGCGATTATTACGACCAGGACGGCTTCCGCCGCGCCAGAGACGTGATCCGCGACTTCGAGATCGCGGAGGTCGGTGATGTCACCGGCCGTACCCTGCTGCACCTCCAGTGCCACTTCGGCCAGGACACTCTGTCCTGGGCCCACCGCGGTGCAGCCCACGTCGTCGGCCTGGACTTCTCCGAACCGGCCATCGAGGCCGCCCGCGACATGGCCGCCGAACTCGGCTACGGCCCCGACCGCGCCTCCTTCGTCGCCGCCGATGTCTACGACGCCGCCGAAGCCGTCCCCGATGCGTCGTACGACATCGTCTACACCGGCATCGGCGCCCTGAACTGGCTCCCGGACCTGGTCCGCTGGGCCGAGACCGCCGCCTCCCTCATCGCCCCCGGCGGCTTCCTCTACCTCGCCGAATTCCACCCGCTGTGCGACGCCCTGGACGAGGCGACGGGATCGCGCATCACGTACGACTACTTCAGCCGTGCGCCGTGGGTGGACGAAACCCCGGGCACCTATACGGACTTCGACGCGCCGACGGTCAACAACCGCAGCGTCGAGTGGCAGCACCCGCTCGGCGATGTGATCACTGCCCTGGCAGGCGCCGGGCTGCGGATCGACTTCCTGCACGAACACGACATGACCATGTTCGAGCGGTTCGGCGCGCTGCGCCGCACTGACGATGGCTATTACCGGTTTCCGGACGACCGCCCGCGCATTCCCCTCATGTATTCGCTGAAGGCCGGCCGTCCACGGTGAGCCCGCCGCGGGCCCCGTACACCAGGGGCCCGCCGCATTCCGTTCAATCCTGGACGGATAATCTGTCGCCCGGTTCGGTCCCGCCGGACGGCCGATCGACCGTACGGCCCGACCGCCATTGAGGTCCGGACCACAAGGCCCGGACCGCGAGGCAGCGTGGCAGTGTCACAGATCAACGGGGGTTTGTCGTGCGGGTGCGCAGACGTATGGCCGGTGCCGCGGGCGTCGGTGTGTTCATGCTGCTGGCTGTGGGATGCGGCGGCGCAGCGACGCCGGGCAAGGCGTCGCCGGGGCCGTCCGAGGCCGTCCGGCCGGCCAAGCCGCTGCCGCTGAAGTCCGCGCCGCGGCAGGCCAGCTGGACCGACTCCGACGACGCGGTGCACCAGCTGCGGCTCACGCCCACGCGGCTGGCCCGCGGCGCGGACTCCGACCTCCGGCACGTTCAGCTGGACGACGACCTCAAGGGGCAGGTGCCGTACTACCTCACGTTCTCCTACACCAACACCGGCAAGGGGACGGTGGACCGCCCGGACCCGGCGCGGAACTTCTCCGTCAACGGGGCGGACGGCCAGGCGGCCCAGCAGGTCTCGCTGTTCCAGAGCAACCCGATGGCCACCAGCTCGGGCGTGCCGCCCGAGTGCCGCGGGGGCAGCAAGGACACCCTCGCCCCCGGTGACTCCACGGCGGACTGCGTGATCTTCATGCTGCCGAAGGGGGCGCAGCCGGCGACCGTCTCGTACAAGGACGACGACAGTGGCACGCTCCTGTGGCAGGTGGGCGGCGCCAAGGGCGGTGCCTCCGGTGGCGTGCTGCCCGTGGGCAAGCCTGCCGACGGGGTGACGGCGGACAGCAGCCGCCGTTCCGTTGCTCTGCGCATCACACCGAAGGGCGTGCGTACCGGCTCCCTCGCCGATCTGAGCCGGTTCGACCTGGACGCGGACAAGAAGAAGCTGGTCCCGTACTACGTGACGATGCAGTACCGGAACACCGGCAGCCATGACCTGCTGCCCAGCATGAACAACGGGGTGATGCTGCGGAGCGCCGGCGGCCAGGAGGCGAAGAAGCTGATCCTGATCGACATCGGTGGCCCCGGTGTCTCCCAGTGCCCCGAATCCGTCCCCCACGAGATGGTGAAGCCGGGGGCCACGGTCACCGAGTGCTCCACCCACCTGATGGAGAAGGGGGATCCGCCGGTCGCCGTCGTCTTCCAGGGCGAAGGGGAAGGCCGGTCGGTCACCTGGCGGGCGAAGCCGGAGGGCGGCGAGTAGGTCCCGAAGTGCCGGGCCCGGTACCGGAGGCGGGCCTGGTACGGGAGGCGGGCCCGGTGGGCGATGCGGGTGCCCTCAATTCCCCAGCCCCGGCACCGCCGAGACCATCATGTCGATGATCTTGATGCCGGCGAACGGTGCGACCAGGCCCCCGAGGCCGTAGACGGCCAGGTTGCGCCGCAGCAGGTCGTCCGCCGAGGACGGGGTGTAGCGCACGCCGCGCAGTGCGAGGGGGATCAGCGCGACGATGACCAGCGCGTTGAAGATGATGGCGGAGGCGATCGCCGAGGTCGGGCTGTGCAGGCCCATGATGTTCAAGGCCGCCAGGCCCGGATAGGTGCTGGTGAACATGGCGGGGATGATCGCGAAGTACTTTGCGACGTCGTTGGTGATGGAGAAGGTCGTCAGCGCTCCCCGGGTGATGAGGAGTTGCTTGCCGATCTCGACGATCTCGATGAGTTTGGTCGGGTTGGAGTCCAGGTCGACCATGTTCCCGGCCTCCTTGGCGGCGGAGGTGCCGGTGTTCATGGCGACGCCGACGTCCGCCTGGGCCAGTGCGGGCGCGTCGTTCGTACCGTCGCCGGTCATGGCGACCAGCTTGCCGCCGGCCTGTTCGCGTGTGATGAGCGTCATCTTGTCCTCGGGTGTGGCCTCCGCCAGGTAGTCGTCCACGCCCGCCTCTTGGGCGATGGCCTTGGCCGTCAGCGGGTTGTCGCCGGTGATCATGACGGTACGGATGCCCATCCGGCGCAGCTCGTCGAAGCGTTGGCGGATGCCGTCCTTCATCACGTCCTTGAGGTGGACGACGCCGAGGACGCGTCGCCCGTGGGCATCGTGCACCGCCACCAGGAGCGGGGTGCCGCCGGAGGCCGCGATCGCGTCGCTGAACCACCGTGCCTCGGGCGGGACGTGGCCCCCGTATCGCTCGACCCACTCGATGACCTGGACGGCGGCGCCCTTGCGGATCGCGCCGCTGCTGCCGTCGGACCAGCGCAGATCGACGCCGCTCATCCGGGTCTGCGCGCTGAACTCGACGTAGGCGAGGTGCCTGAGGTCCTCCTCCGCGGGGGCCGGGAGGGCGTAGTGGCGCTCGGCGAGTGTCACGACGGAACGGCCTTCCGGGGTCTCGTCGGCCAGGGAGGACAGCTGGGCGATCTGGGCGAGCTGGAGGGCGTCGATGCCGGGCAAGGGAACAAAAGCGGTTGCCTCGCGGTTACCGAGAGTGATGGTGCCGGTCTTGTCCAGCAGCAGTGTGTTGACGTCGCCGGCCGCCTCTACGGCGCGCCCCGACATCGCCAGCACATTGCGCTGTACGAGCCGGTCCATCCCGGCGATGCCGATCGCCGAGAGCAGCGCGCCGATGGTGGTCGGGATCAAGGTGACGAGGAGGGCGACGAGGACGGTGGTGGACGGTGTGGCGCCCGCGTATCCGGCCATGGGCCGGAGGGTGACGACGATCAGGATGAAGCCGATGGTGAGCGCGGCGAGGAGGATGTTGAGGGCGATCTCGTTCGGGGTCTTCTGCCTGCTGGCGCCCTCGACCAGGGCGATCATGCGGTCCAGGAAGGAGTGCCCGGGGCGTGCGGTGACGCGCACGACGATGCGGTCGGACAGTACCGTCGTACCGCCCGTGACACCGCTGCGGTCGCCGCCCGCCTCCCGGATGACGGGCGCCGATTCCCCGGTGACCGCCGACTCGTCGACGGCGGCGATACCGTCGACCACATCGCCGTCGGCGGGAATGAGCTCGCCCGCCTCGATGAGCAGGAAGTCGAACTGCCGCACCTCGCTTGCCGCGATGGCCTCGGTCTCGGCGTGGTGCAGCTGCATACCGACCCGGAAGTTGCGCAGCCGCAGCGTGACGGTGTCGGTGCGTGCCCTGCGCAGGGAGGCGGCCTGCGCCTTGCCGCGGCCTTTGGCGACCGCCTCCGCGAGGTTGGCGAAGATCACCGTAAGCCAGAGCCAGAGGCTGATGACCCAGGTGAAGACGGAGGGATGGAAGGCCGCGGAGAGCGTGGTGAGCAGGGATCCGGCCGCGACGACGAAGAGGACGGGGTTGCGGGACAGCGCCCGGGGGTGCAGCTTGCGCAGCGCGTCGGGGAGGGAGGTGAGCAGCTGTTGGGGCTCGAAGAATCCGCCGGCCTGGCGTCGCCGCCGCCCTGACCGGCCGCGTGGTGCCCTTGTTGCGTTCGGTGCCTGATCGTCAGTTGGTGCCGGATCGTCCTGAGGCGGCGTCGGAGTCTGCGACGGGGCGGCGGGAAGCATGCGCGGAGACCTTCTGCGCGTCCACGCCGCTCGCCTGCGCGGGCGGCCGGACGGACCGATCGGGGACGGGGAGCGGTGGCCGCCGAGCCCTGTCGGTGCCCAGCCGGTCAGCTGCGCCGATGTCCGCGGATGTCCGGCGGCCGAAAGGAAATCTAGGCCGTATACGGCGCCCGAATGCCGCGCTGCGTAAGGAATTTGCGGCTCTCTTACGGCCGGCCTGCCATCTCACCGGAAGAAAGGTGAGGCGCCGTCGAACCTCCGTCAAACCTCCGTCAAAAGAAACCGGGCAGGCGCCAGAATGCCGTCAAGGAATGTGGCGTCGAAGGAATGCGTACGTCGGACCGGGCCAGGGGCGGGCGACCGAAGGATTTGACGTGATCGCCGGCTCCCCGGCCGCGGCCGGGGGGACGTAGCTAGCCGGCGCCCGCGTACACGCGGGTGGCGAATTCCGCGATCTGTTCGTCGCTGAGATTCTTTGCGAGATTGGCCTCCGTGATCATTCCGACCAGCTGGTGGCCGCCCTTGACGTCGATCACGGGAAGGCGCTTGATCTGGTGTGTCTCCATGGTCTCCAGGACCTCGGCGGCGCCCGCATCGGCGTCGATCCAGTGCAGCGCCTTGTCCAGGGAGCCGGCCTGCACCTCCGCCGGATTGATTCCTTCGGCGCAACACTGAATGACGATGTCACGGTCGGTGATGAGGCCCATGAGCTTGTTGTTGTCACCGCAGATGGGCAGGCAGCCGACATTCATGTCGCGCATCATTTTCGCCGCGTCGAGAAGCGTCTGGTGCGCGCCCACGCACTGCACCCCGGCGGACATGATGTCTCGGGCCCGTAGCGTCGTAGCCATGATTTCTCCCGCCTTCGGAACGTTGATTCCCCCGCCTTCGATGACACCACGGTTGGCTCTACGTCGCTCCCTGAGGTATGACCGCCCACCTGCTAGCCCTTCTGGCGGTCATGCCAAAGCCCCGCTCCGCGCCGGCCGGCCCGTACGCTCGCCCGCGTGGCGAAAATCGTGGACGCCGTCAAACGATTGCTGATCGGCCGGGCGCTGCCCAGCGAAGGCCTGCACGAGACGCTGCTGCCCAAACGACTGGCGCTGCCGATCTTTGCCTCCGACCCGCTGTCCTCGGTCGCCTACGCCACCCAGGAAATCCTGCTGGTCCTCACCCTGGGCGGACTGGCCTATCTGCATTTCGCCACCTGGGCGGCGGTCGCCGTGGTCTGCCTGCTGGCGGTGGTGGTGCTGTCCTACCGCCAGGTCGTCCATGCATACCCGTCGGGCGGCGGCTCGTACGAGGTGGTCTCCACCAACCTCGGGCCGTCGGCGGGCCTGGTGGTGGCCGCCTCGCTGCTGGTCGACTACGTCATGACGGTCGCCGTCTCGGTCGCGTCAGGGGTGGACAACATCATCTCTGCCGTCCCTTCCCTCAACGAGTACCGGACGGGGATGGCCGTCGCCTTCGTCGCCCTGCTCGCGACGGTGAATCTGCGCGGCGTCCGCGAATCGGGCCGCGCCTTCGCCGCCCCCACCTACCTCTTCATTGCCGGGGTGCTCCTCATGTGCGCCACCGGACTGTTCCGCTGGCTGATCGGTGACGCACCGGTGGCCGAATCCGCCGCGTACGGCATCGAGCCCGCCCCCGGCGACGCCGACCTGGCCGGTCTCGCGCTGCTCATGCTGGGGCTGCGCGCGTTCTCCAGCGGCTGTACGGCGCTGACCGGTGTGGAGGCCATCTCCAACGGTGTCCCGGCGTTCCGCAAGCCCAAGGCGAAGAACGCCGCCACCACGATGGGCGCCATGGGCCTGATCGCGATCACGATGTTCTCCGGCATCACGGCCCTCGCCCTGATCGCGAACGTCCACATCGCCGACGACACCTGCCGTCTCACCGGCTTCACCGGCGACTGCGCGACCACCCCGCAGCGCACCGTCATCGCCCAGCTCGCCGCGTCGGTCTTCGGCGGCGTCAACAGCGTCGGCTTCTTCTACATCCAGGCCGCCACCGCCCTGGTCCTCGTGCTGGCCGCCAACACCGCCTTCAACGGCTTCCCGCTGCTGGCGTCCATCCTGGCCCAGCACCGCTATCTGCCGCGCCAGCTGCACACCCGCGGCGACCGGCTCGCCTTCTCCAACGGCATCGTCGCGCTGGCCGTGGTGGCCGGAGCCCTCCTGTGGGCCTTCCACGCCTCCGTGACCGACCTCATCCACCTCTACATCCTGGGCGTGTTCACCTCCTTCACGCTCTCCCAGACCGGCATGGTCCGGCACTGGAACCGCGCCCTGCGCACCGAGCCGGCCGCGGCCCGACGGCGGCGCCACCACATCACCCGCGCCATCAACGCCGTGGGCGCCGTGGTGACCGGCCTGGTGCTGGTCGTCGTGCTGCTCACGAAGTTCACCCAGGGCGCCTACCTGGCGGTGATCGCGGCCGTCGTGCTGTGGGTGATGATGCGCGGCATCCGCCGTCACTACGACAACACCGCGGCGGAGCTCGCGGTTGCCGACCCGCGGACGGAGACCGTGGCGCCCTCCCGCGTGCACGCCGTCGTCCTGGTCTCCACGATCCACAAACCGACGCTACGGGCCCTGGCCTACGCCCGCGCCACCCGCCCCGACGTCCTGGAAGCGCTGACCGTCGCCGTCGACCGCGACGAGGCCGAGGCCCTCACCGCGCAATGGGAGGCAACGGGTTTCGACACCCCGCTGAAACTGCTTGCCTCGCCCTACCGGGAGATCACGCGCCCGGTCCTGGAGTACGTCCGGTCCATCGGCCGCGCCAGCCCCCGCGACGTGATCAGCGTCTTCATCCCCGAATACGTCGTCGGCCGCTGGTGGGAGAACCTCCTCCACAACCAGTCCGCCCTCTGGCTCAAGAGCCGCCTCCTGTTCGCCCCCGGCGTCATGGTCACCAGCGTCCCCTGGCACCTGCGCTCCTCCGAACTCCATCCGCACCGGCCGAGCGCCCGCGCGCCCGGCTCGGTCCGGAGGGGGGAACCGGCGGTGCCCCCTCGGCCCAGGAACGCCGGCCCCGGCCCGCAGTCCGAGCGCGGCCGGTGACGTCCACGCCCCCCGTCAGCGCCACCGCGACCGCCGGCGTCACACCCTCGTGATCCGGACAACAGACCGAAGAACGGACTGCGGCAATTGTCCTGACAAGTGCCCGGATGCTCATGGTCCGTGGCGCGTACCCCGGATCGGCCATGAGTACACTCGCCCACCATGTGTGAGGCCAGGCGGTACCGAAAACGACCCAAAATACGCGATGACCAACCATGCGCCGATGCATCCGCCCGGCGCGGAAAGGCCCTGCGGAACACGGTCGTTACCGTCGGAATCGCCCCCCACCGGACGGACGTGGTCCGAAGACACGTCCTGCCGGCCGTAGCCGAGGCGGCCCCGGGAGCGCTGTGAGGCGCCGCGCGAACCGAGGGCGGCATGCGCAGTCCCGCGACCCGCGGGGCCACTGGCTGCTGCTGCTCCTCGTCCTCCCCTTGATGTTCGGCGCCCTGCTCTTCGAAGGCTGGACCACCCATGAGGTCGACGCCGCCAAGACCCGCCAGGACTGCACCAGTCCCGTGCCGAGAGGCGTGGACACAGGCGGTCCGGTGCTGCGCTTCGACGGTGACAAGGTGACGTCCGCCGCGGCGCCCGCCCGCACCGTGGCGCTCACCTACGACGGCGGACCCGACCCCGTATGGACCCCCCGCCTGCTCGACCTGCTGCGCAAGCACCATGCGCATGCCACATTCTTCGTCCGTGGCGCCCAGGCGGCCCAGTACCCGGACCTGGTACGGCGGATCCAGGCCGAGGGCCATGAAATCGGCTCGAACACCTACACCGGCGCCGACATGGGCTCGGCCTCGCCGCTCCGCGCCTCGCTGGAGCTGTCGCTCACGCAGAAGGCGCTGGCGGGCAGCGCGGGCATCCACACCGGGCTGCTGCGGCTGCCGCAGACCACCGCGGTGGACACCATGTGCGGCGCCGAGTGGCAGGCGGCCCTCCGCGCCGGGGCGGAGGGGTACACGCTGGTCGCCGCCGACCGGTGGACCCGTAAGCCCTCGCAGGGCCTGATCCGGCAGCTCGACCAGAACGACGTCGCGTACAAGGAGACGGAAAAGCTGCTCGGCCGCCGTGATGCCGAGACGTTCACCACCGTATCGGCCGCGGCCGGGCAGCTCTCCACAGATCAGCCGGTGTCCGCCGTCGAGCGAGGGGTGGGCACGGCGCTGATCTGGGCCAAGACCCTCGGGCATGCGTTTGTCGGCGGGATGACCTGGGTGCTCGGGATAGCGGGCGGGCTGGGGGTGCTGCGGCTGGTGGTGCTGGTCTTCTTCGCCCGTGCCCATGTCCGCCGACTCACCCGCTTCCGTCCCGGTTCGCCCCGGCTGCGGGAGGTCACCGCCCCGGTGACGGTCCTCGTCCCCGCCTACAACGAAGAGGCGGGCATCGAGTCCACCGTCCGTTCGCTGCTCGCCTCCACCCACCGGTACCTGCAGATCATCGTGATCGACGACGGATCGACGGACCGGACGGCGGACATCGCCACCCGGATCGGCGACCCCCGCGTGGAGGTGGTCCGGCAGGCCAACGCGGGCAAGGCCGCCGCCCTCAACACCGGTCTGGCCCATGCGCGACACGACATCGTGGTGATGGTCGACGCCGACACCGTCTTCGAGACGGACGCCGTCCAACGGCTGATCCAGCCGCTCGCCCACCCGGCCGTCGGCGCGGTCAGCGGCAACACCAAGGTCGGCAACCGCCGTCGCCTGCTGGGCAGATGGCAGCACCTGGAATATGTCTTCGGGTTCAACCTCGATCGCCGGATGTTCGAGGTGCTGGAGTGCATGCCGACGGTCCCCGGCGCCATCGGCGCCTTCCGCCGGGACGCGCTGATGGGCGTCGGCGGGGTCAGCGAGGACACCCTCGCCGAGGACACCGACCTGACGATGGCCCTGTGGCAGGCGGGCTGGCGGGTGGTCTACGAGGAGAACGCCATCGCCTGGACCGAGGTCCCCACCTCGCTGCGCCAGCTGTGGCGGCAGCGCTACCGCTGGTGCTACGGCACGCTCCAGGCTATGTGGAAGCACCGCCGGGCCGCCGTCGAACTCGGCCCGGCCGGACGCTTCGGCCGCCGCGGGCTGAGCTATCTCGTGCTCTTCCAGGTCGCCCTGCCGCTGCTCGCGCCGATCGTCGACATCTTCGCGCTGTACGGGGCGCTCTTCCGCGGCCCTGTGCTGTCGGCCGGGGTGTGGCTGGGCTTCCTCGCCCTCCAGCTGGGCTGCGCCGGATACGCGTTGCGGCTGGACGGCGAGAAGGTGCGGACACTGTGGGCCATGCCGTTCCAGCTCCTGGTCTACCGGCAGCTGATGTACCTGGTGGTCATCCAGTCCGTGGTGGCCTTCCTGCTCGGCACCCGGCTCAAGTGGCAGCGGATGCACCGCTCCGGCACCGCCGCCCAGCACATCGGGCAGCCGGTCGCGTACGAGAGCCTCTCGTCGCGGTGACCGGGAGCTGAGCCGCCGCCAGGGCGCCCGCCCGCCTCCGGGCGGGCGCCTTGCACAGCACTTCGTCTCCCAGGCTGCAACTGTGCGGCCGTTTGGTGAAGAGCTCGTGAGCGGGCAGACTGTCCGCCCATGACTGACTGGCTGGACGGGTCGCCCCACACGAACCGGTACGGCGACGAAGCAGAGACGACGCATGCCCCCACCGGGCAGGTGTGGCGACCGACCGCATACCCGCCACAGGCGGGTCCCGCGGCGTCACCACACCGCCTCCCGGGCGGAGTTGACCCGTACGAGACGAGATTCCCGGCACCGTACGACACGCAGGTCCCGGCACCGTACGACACGCAGGTGCCGGCGCCGTACGACGCGGGCCCCCCGGCGCCGTACGACGCGGGCCCCCCGGCGCCGTACGACGCGGGCCCCCCGGCGCCGTACGACGCGGGCCCCCCGGCGCCGTACGACGCGCCCCTCGCGCCGCAAGACGCGGACCTCGCCTCGCCGCCGCTCCACGGCCACATA
>NZ_JBEZJZ010000029.1:0-82803 GCF_040651455.1 Streptomyces sp. NPDC048483 | reverse complement strand
ATGCCCGACCACCACAGCCGGACCGGCTTCGGGGTGGTGCCCGACGGCAGGTGGTCGACCCGCAGGTGAATCACGGTGCCCTCGATGACTGGCAGTTTGCCCAACTGTGCGGTCCAGGCGGAGCGATGGGTCAGCCGGGGGTGGAGTCGGTCCCATGCCTGGGCGGTAGCCGTGCCGTAGAGACGGGTCTCGGTCACCGAGGCCGCGTCGGGGGCGGCCCAGGTGTTCGGGCCGTCGAGGACGAACTCGCCGCCGTGGCGGGGCGGGCGGCCCATGCTGTGGGGTTCGCGGGGCGGGGCAGCCCGCCGCAGGACGCGGTCCGAGCGCATGCGGCCCAGCACCTGCACCGGCAGATCTGCCAGGAGGAAGGCGAGCCGGGGCACGTCGTATCCGGCGTCCACCACGATGAGGATCTCAGGCTCGCCCTCGTGCACTGCCCCGCCGCGAGGAGCCGCTCGATAAGTTCGCGCATCTGCCGTGCGGCTGGCTGTACTTGATTCGCTCGGCGAGCCGGCGCGTGGTGACTGCGTCCCAGCCGTGGGTCTCGGCGAGTTCGCGGGCCGTTGAGACGATCAGTTTGTGGCGGTTGGCCCGCTCGCGTTCCTTGCGGTGGTGTGCCGACAACCGAACCTGGCATCGCTGGACAATCGAGCGTCGGCAGGTCTGGCGTTGCATCAAATTCCAGCGCCGCCAGGGGCCTTGGAGCGGACATGCAGGACGTACTGGCAGTCGTCACGATCGTCGTGGTCGGGGTGATGGTGGGCGTGGAGTTCGCGGTGGCGGTGTTCGTCAACCCGATCCTCGACCGGCTCCCCAACGACGGCGGACTCGACGCCCGCAGCGACGGGGCGCGCGTCCTCGGCAGGGTCATGCCGTTCTGGTACACAAGCTCAGTCATCCTCGGCGCGGCGCGGGCCGCGCTGGCGTGGGGCGGCGCGGGCGCGTCGCTCGTCACCGCGGGCACGGTCCTGCTCGTGCTGAGCGTGGTGATGGCGATCCTGCTGCTCGTGCCGATCAACTCGCGCGTTGCGACCTGGTCGCGCGAGGGCGTGCCCGCGGACTGGAAGCAGCAGGTGCGACGGTGGGACCGGTTTCACCACGTTCGCGTGGGCGTCATCGTGCTCACCTTCACGCTGTTCGCCGTAGCCCTCGTCCAGGTGTGTTGTTCGGAGAGGTTGGTGACGCGGCCGGCTGGGGCGTGGCCGGTGACAGGAGTGTGCACCGGGCCCGCTTGGTGGCCGACCGCTGTCATAACGGCCTTGACGATGCTCACCGGTTCAAAGGCACCTACCCATCGGAAAGGCAGGTGGCCCGGCTGCCCGACGGCTACCCCGGTTGATGTGGACACTTCGTGATGCGCCACCATGGGCGCATGACGAACGGGGAGGCGAACGGCCCGGTGACGTGTCCCGGATGCCAGACGCGGGAGAACGTGTCGGTGGCCGAGGCGCGTACGGACAAGCGTGGGCGGCGCGAGGACCTGACGACCAGGCTTGCGTCGGCACCGAACCACACCGGCGACGGCTGCATTCACTTCTGCGAGGGCATCGTGCTCGCCTTCGTGGCCGGTGCCGCCGGGAAGTATTTCGCCGACGAACGGCACCTGCCGTGGCTCACGGCGGTGGGTGCCGTCGTCGCGGTGCTCATCGTGGTGGCTACCATCGCCATCGTCCGTGGCGAGACCCGGGACGCGCGGCGGGTCCGGGCCGGAGCGTCCCGGGCGGACGCACTCACCGCCGAGGCGCGCTATTGCTCCACCTGCCAGGGCGTGTTTTACCCCTCAGGGCACCCATGGCCGGGGATCGTGACGCCGGAGCACTTCCGCCACCATGTATGGACGGCAGCCGGCTACGGCGACCAGCTCGACCCGAAGGCGAAGGCGACCGAACTGCCCTGAAGCTCTTCCCTGGAGCGTACGGCGACCCCAGCGGGCACCTGGCACGAGCCTCGCAACGCGACGGCCGCGGTGGTGCAAGCCGTCCACCGGCGGCTTGCCGCCTGCAGCCTGCCCATACCGGCCACGTCCCGAACGAGTACCTCATGGTGCCCCACCGCGATGAACGCCCGATCGCCGTCCTGGACAATCCCGACGACAATCCCGGCTCGGATACGCCCTTTACGTACGGGCTGTGTGCTCGGGAAGGTACCTCAGTCGCATAAGACCACCTCTGCGGCTCCTGTGGGACTGGTGGGAGGCCCGGTTGATGTTGCCGTGGGTGTCGAAGTGCGCCCAGTCGCCTTCGCGGGCACGGAGAGCCTTGGCGGTGTGGAAGGCCTCCTGGCTGCGGGCCGGTCAGTGGCTGACGGCGCGGCGGGGGAGCGGCGAGGAGTAGACGACGCTGGTCGTCACCGCGCCGAGCGCCCCGATCCGGCCCGAGACCTCTTCCAGATGCTTCATCGACCGGGCGGCGACCTTGATGACGAAGCAGTCGTCGCCCGTGACGTGATGGGCCTCCAGGATCTCCGGCGTGGTCTCCAGCAGATCGTGGAACGGCTTGTAGTTGCCGTTCGGATAGCGCAGCCGGACGAAGGCGAGCACCGACAGACCGAGCCGCTCCGGTTCGATCACCGCCGCATAACCCGAGATCACCCCGGCCTCCTCCAGGCGCCGCACCCGTTCGGTGACGGCGCTCGCGGACATGTTCACGGCGCGCGCCAGCTCGGCGTAGCCCGCGCGGCCGTTGCGCTGGAGGACGTCGAGGATGCGCCAGTCGGTGGCGTCGGGGGAATAGCCGGTCATGGGGGCTGTCTAGCAGTGGAATCCCCGGCAGATCAAGGGTTTTGCCGGTGACCACTGCTTCTCCGGCCGATCAGGGAACCGTAAATTATTGGCCATGATCACTCACGGCACGCAGACCCCGCAGACCCCGCAGCCTCCACGGCCGACGACCGCCACCAGCGCCGTACTGGCCACCCCGCCCGCCGCCCCTGCCGACGCCGCCGCCTACTTCGCCGCGCGCCTCGCCTTCCACACCGATGTCGCCGATGTGCACGGCGCCCTCGCGG
The DNA here is from genome assembly GCF_040651455.1 of Streptomyces sp. NPDC048483. Classification (NCBI taxonomy): domain Bacteria; kingdom Bacillati; phylum Actinomycetota; class Actinomycetes; order Kitasatosporales; family Streptomycetaceae; genus Streptomyces; species Streptomyces sp. NPDC048483. The sequence continues at coordinate 79,797 of NZ_JBEZJZ010000029.1, read as the reverse complement.
CCGGTGCCACCGACTTCGTCGTCGTCGACTCCCGCAGTACCGCGGCCTGGGACCAGGGGCATGTCCCCGGCGCCGTCCACCTGCCCACGGCCCGGATTCCCCAGGACGCGGGGCAGCTGCTGGACCCCGAGGTCCCGGTCGTCGTCTACTGCTGGGGCCCCGGCTGCGACGGCGCCACCCGCGCCGCCCTCGCACTGGCCCGGCTCGGCTACCGGGTCAAGGAGATGCTCGGCGGCATCGAGTACTGGATCCGCGAAGGCTACGAGGTGGCCACCTGGCAGGGCACGGAACGGCGCCCTGCCGACCCGCTGACCGCGCCCGTCGGGGCGGAGGACTGCGGCTGCTGAGGGATCGGGGCGGCCCGCCCGCCGCTGACCGCCGCCACCCGGCAGGGCGGGCGGGACCGTTCGGGTGGCGGGGTTCGTGCCCAGGGCGCGCGGCTACTCGCTGGCCACCGGGACTGATGAGCGAGGAGGCCGCCGATGCGACGGACGGCAGCCCGGCATGAGGCATGGGCCGCGAGCAACGGGAGTGTCAGACCTCAGGCTTAATGTTCCGTCACATGGCTACAACCACCACGACGTACACCTACTGCGCCCCGTCCGTTTTCGATGCCGCCATGCACGCTCTCGCCCTGCAGACCAGCGGGGGACGCACCCCGGCTGGGGTTGCTGCGAACCCCCGCTTCTTCGACGGGACCCTTACCGAACCCGAGGCGTCGGCGGCGGCGCTGCTCGCCGTCGCCGACGTGGCGGCCGCCCGGTACTACGACCCTCGGCCGAGCGGGGCCGCGAGCCTCGATCCAGTGGTGACGGTCGGGGGCGGCTGGCTGCGGTTCGAGTCGTTCTCGGGCTGCTGCGGCGTGCACGCCCAGCTGGATGTGCCCCCAGCCGGACTGGACGGCGGGGAGGTCGGCCGCGGCACCACGAACGTCGACGTCAACCTCCCGCTGCGGGACGCCCTCGGGCGGCTGACAGCCGGTGAGCCGCTCGGCCTCACCGTCGGGCCTGACGAACTCGCCGTTCGAACGGGCGGCGACCGGATCGTCGAGAAGAAGGTCCCGCTGCCCGATCGGTGGATACGCGGCTTCGCCGAGACATCGGTCATCGCCTCCCAGTTCGACCTCCGCGCCGAGCTGCCCGCCGCCGAGGCACTCCGCTTCCTGCGGACCCTCCCACGAGCTGGTTCCGGCAACGCCTCGCGCGGTGCGGAGTGGGTCGTCGCCAACAACGGGCGACTGCGCACCACGTCCCGGCCCGTGCAGGGGGCCGTGTGCCTGCCCGGACCGCAGCGCCTCACCGCACTACGCCGCGTGCTGCGCCACGCCCGTGGCCTCCGCCTCTACGGGCCGCCGGTCACCACCCGCAGCGCCACACAGGCCGCGGCGTGGGAGATATCCCTCCCGGCCGGCCTCCGGCTGACACTCACGCTGTCACCCGAGACGGGCCGGGGATTCTCCGGAGAGGGGACGGTGCTGGACGATCTCGCCGGGCCGGACGTCGAGGGCGATGCCGAGCTGCTGTCCGTCCTGCTCGCCTGGGACTCCCGGATCGACACCGCCGAGCTGGCCGCCGAGGCGGGGCTGACGGTCGAACGCACCCGCGCCGCGCTCACCCGGCTCGGGGCGGACGGCCGCGTGGGCTACGACCCCGCCGCGGCCGCGTACTTCCACCGCGAGCTGCCGTTCGTCCCCGGCCGGGCCGAGGACCACCACCCGCGATTGGGGACGGCACGCGCGATCGTCGCTGCGGGTGGCGTGCGCAGCCTGGGGCCGGGCCTCGCGGAGGTCACGACGACCGACGGGCGCACACACCGGGTGCGGGGCGACGCCGGAACCACCCGTGGGGCGTCAGCGTGCACGTGCGTGTGGTGGGCCGAACACCAAGGCCGCCGCGGGCCCTGCAGCCACGCCCTCGCCGTGCGCATCGCCGCAGACGACGCGGCGACCACCCCTGGCAATACCAAAGCGGCCCAGGGCAGCTGACCACCTGATGCACCCGCCCGGCGCGCCCGGCGCGCACCGCATCGCCTCATTCCGCACCACGTACCGACTACACCACCGCACGGGAGAGTGCTGCCACACATGTCCGACCACCCACTGTTCACGCTCATCGACAACGGGGACTACCGCGCCGTCCCCGATGCCCTGGCCGCCATGACCGCAGGCGAGCGCCGCGCCGCCGTTCCCGAGCTGAAAGCCGCCCGCGCGTCCCTCAGCAGGGTCAGCCTGTGGACCTACGACGACCCGCGCCGCATCGCGGTTCAGCTCGCCGGCGCGGGCTGCCTCGCCACCGCACCGGCCGTCGCCGAGTGGCTGCTCAAGGGCAAGACCCGAGTCACGAGCATTCCGAGCTGGCGGCCCGACGCAGCCCTGCTTGCCTGCCTGTTCGCCGACGGGCCGGACACCCGCGACTCCGACTTCCAAGCCGAGCTCGTCCGCCGGATCGCCGACAGCCGCCTCGATGAGGGCGAACTGCCCTACTACCACCTGGTCGTCGAGTTGATCCGGCGCTCCGGCTGTCCCGTCCCGACCACGGACGGGTTCGTCCTCACGTGGGCCAGGGAGACGGCCGACCGCTACAACGTCCCGCCCACCTGGGATGAGCGCCCGCTTGCCGTCATCCTCGCGGACAACCCGTTCCTGCAGCCTCTCGTCCACCGCTTGTTCGAGATCGACGGGGTGCCGGGCTACACGAATACGAGCCCGTACTCCCGCGACGACCCGGAGTACTCCTGGCCCGCCGCGCTCGCGGCACTCGCCTCCACCGGCACCCTCGACGCCGGCCGCCTCCACGACGCCGTGCTCGCTTCGTTGGTCCGCGGCACCGGAGCGGCCGCGGACGTCCGGTTCCGGCTGTGGACGCTGGAGGAACTGGCGCCCTCGACGGAGGAGTGCGCGAAATACGAGGACGACTACGTCCGACTGCTGCTGGACGGCCCGTCCACCGTGGCCGCCCACGCACAGCAGGTCCTGCGCGGGGTGCTGATGCCCGCCCGGGTCGTCGACGTGTCGCGTGATGCGCTGCTCCGCCCGGAGAAGAAGCTTGTCCGAGCCCAACTGGCCTGGCTCGAATGGGTTATTGGGCAGGATCCCGCGACCGCTGGCGCAGCGATCGCGGTACTGGCGGAGGCACGGGACGCGCTGGAGGACGCGGCACTGCGGGAACGGGTCGAGCGGCTGATCGCCCGTCATCTTCCCCGGAACGCCGAGGTTCCCGCGCCGTCCGCGGGCTTGAAGCGCGAGCCGGACATCGCCCCGCCCCCGCCGCCGAAGGCGGCGCGGCTGGACGGCCCTGTGGACGACAGCCCGGAGGACGCCGCAGCGGCTCTTCGCGTCTGGTGGCGCCGCCATCAGAAGGACGGCCCGTTCGAGGACGCCCTGCTGGACCGCCTGATCCGCCACGCCCACCGGGATCGCGAAGGGCTCGCGGCCGCGCTGCGGGCGGGGATCGCCGATCACCTCGATTGGTTCTCTCAGGCCGGGCACGAACCGTGGAACCTCCTCGGGGTGGCGGCGGCCGTCTGCGGGGTGCGGTATCCGGGTAGTGGGTCGATGCTCGACACCATGGTGGAGATTCGGGGCCGGGAACTGGTCGATCGGGTCCAGAGGGGTGTCACGACCCCGTTCCTGCTGGCCACCGCCACACACGACAACGGCACGATAGGGGCGGCCGAACTTGTCGCACGGATCGCCGAGTACGAACGACTGGAAGTCGAGCCCGGACCGGTGGACCTGGCGCAGGCGCTGCTACGGGTCGTGCCAGAGGATGATCCGGACGCGCGGGCGACCGCTGAGGCGCTTACTTCGCCCGCAGGTCGCCGCCTCGCGGACCGACTTCAGAGGGGCGGACGAGACACGGACCCGGCCGCCCACCCCGAACCATTCGCCACCCTGCTGGCCGGACCCGGACCCGCCCCGACCCGCAGCCCTGTTTATGCCCCCTCGATATTCCCCTGCCGCCCGGAGGACCTCCCGTGCGACCCGGACATCCAGGCCGACTGGGCGGTGAGTAACTGCAGCGGCGACCGTATGGACTGCCGGACCCTGGAGCGGCTGGCGGCGCTGCCCGGCCCCAAGGGCGAGGCGATGCACCGCGCACTGGCCAAGGGACTGAACGATGACCGCCGCGAGCACCGGACAGCCACGGTAGACGCGTTGGTCATCATGGTCTCACGCAGGGAGCTGGACTCGGCACTCCTGGCTGCGGCCCTCGCTGAGATGGCAGTAATACTGGCGGGCTCTCGCCTCGCATCCGCGCTGAGGGACGCCTCGGTGGCGGTAGGGGCAGGGGCGGTGTGGCCAGTGCTGTCGGAGTTTCTGTCGCGGCTGCTGCCGTCTGGGGCGCGCATCCACGGCCTGAGCGATCTGCTGGCGACGGCGACGGACCTCGCCGCCCGAGCCGGGGCGTGTGGGGAGATACCCGGCCTGGAGGAGGTGGCGTCCCGGCCGCCGAAGTCCCGCCTGGTGAAGGAGGCACGCCAACTGCGCGGCGTCCTGACCGGGTGAAGACGGGCCGGGGGCGCTGCGGCGCCCCCGGCCTCCAGTGGTGGAGGAACGCCCCCGTCGCTATCGGCCCAGCGGGCCCGCCTCACCCGCCAAGCCTTCGTACGGCAAGCCGAATCGCCTTACCGGAGCGACTGCCTGCTGCCCTTCGGTAGCTCGATGCCGCACTGGCCGCACCGCCGGATGTTCCTCCTGGCCATACCTCCAGGGCCATCCCATCCAGCGGAGCAGGCCAGGGCCGGTCACTCCTCGTCGGTGGCGTCCGGGTCGCGCAGCGGACGCAGGCCGCCGGGCAGGTCGGGAAGCTGGAAGGAATACCGGCCAAGCGTGTTGATGTGATGCCGCACAAACGGCGAAAGGCGGGCCACGTCCTCGTCACGAATGTCGAGGCCATCCGCCCGCAGCTGGCTCACCGCGGCGTCCATGTACCGCGTGTTGAACAGCACCAGGGCGTTGAGGACCAGGCCCAAGGCACCGATCTGGTCCTCCAAACCGTCCTGGTAGCGCTGGTAGAGCTGCCCGTGCCTACCGTGGAAGATCTTTCGGGCCAGGGAGTGGCGGCCCTCCTGGAGGTTGGCCTGGCTCTTGATCGACAAAAGCGACCCGCGAAGGCTCCGACACGCAATCACCCCAGGTCAAAGCGCCAATCAACGCCCAGAGGGATTAGCGCACGATCTGACATGGATGTTCCTCAAGCCCCGATCTGCCCGCTCCTGCCGACCGCGACGGAGAGCACCTTGCCGTCCGGGGTGAAGTGGTACTTCGTCTCCGCACCGTCCTCCATCAGCCCGACCTCGATCGCCCGGTTCCACGCATGCCAGATCCGTTCGATCTCCGCCTCGGGGAACGGCGGCATGCCCGCCACACGCGGGGGCCGGCCTTCGTCGTGCTCAGTGCGCCGCGCGCACCGCCGAGACCAGTCCGCCGGTGCCCTCGTCCTGCTGCGGCGGGGTGAGCACTGGACGGCCGTAGGCCTCGGCGCGCTCACGCAGGGTGAAGGTCTCGGCCTCCCAGCCGAGGCCGTCCAGCCAGCCGACCGGGTCCTCCGGCATCTCCGAGACCCACATCGGCGCTGCCGATCCCGGAGCGGCGTCCCCGCGGAAGCGTTCGACCACACCGCGCGGGCCCAGTGTCAGGCCCATCCTGCTGCCTGCAGCGGACAGCGCGCCTACCCGTTCGAGCAGCGACTGCACCGCGTCCTCGGGCAGATAGATCAGCAGTCCCTCGGCGATCCACACCGTCGGCTGCGCCGGATCGTGCCCGGCCGCGGCCAGGGCGCCGGGCCAGTCCTCGCGCAGGTCGACCGGGACGGTGATCCGCTCGCAGCGCGGAACGGCCCGCTCCTGACGCAGCACCGAGGCCTTGAAGCCCAGCGGTTCGGCCGTGTCGACCTCGAATAGCCGGGTCCCCGCAGGCCAGTCCATTCGGAAGGCCCTGCTGTCCATCCCGGCTCCGAGCAGCACGACCTGCCGGACGCCGGACGCGACCGCCCGGTCCAGCAGGTCGTCCAGGAACTTCGTCCGGATGACGATCGAGAAGGCCACACCGAGCCAGCGGCGCCGCGCCGCCTCGTCCGCGCGCGGGGGCGGCGGCGTCCCGGGGCCTCTCCCGCCGGCCGTGGCGAAGGCCAGCGCCAGCGGGTCCCGGAACAGCGGCTGCTCGCGTGCCGTCTCCATCGCCCTCACCCGGGCCACGCCCACGGCTGTGGCCCACACCCCGGACGGCTCGACCCGTCCCGCCGCATCAGTCATGCGTTCAGCCTAGCCAGGCCGCCGGGGCGTCACACCGGCGTGGTGGGAAACAGCGCTCCGGGGGCCAGGTCCAACCTGGTGGCGACGACGTCCTTGGGCGGGGTGAGGTCCAAGTGCCAGTCGCCGAAGCGGCGTAGGGTGCGCGTGATCAGCGGGCTGACGGTGGCCAGGTCGTCGGGGTCCACGAGATGGCCCTCGGCGGCGAGGGCGTTGGCGGCATCGGTAATGTCCAGCGCGGTGGAGTAGATCGCGCAGTTGGCGATCAGCTCGTTGAATTTGACGACTCGCTCCTGGTAGTCCGGGTCGTTGTGGCCGATCAGCCGTCCGCCGATCATCAGATGCGTAGCGAAGCCGTGGAACGCCTCCGTACGGTTGGTGATCGCGGTGATCTGGACACGCAGCTCGGGTTCGGACAGGTATCGAAGGAGCGTCACGGTCCTGACGACCCTGCCCAATTCGCGTAGCGCCTTGTAGATCCGGTTGCGCTTCGAGTGGTTGCCCAGGCGGCGCAGCAGCGTCACCGAGGACAGTCGGCCCTCCCGGATCGAGATCCCGGTGCGCAGCAGATCCTTCCAGTGGCGTTCGATGAGGGCCCAGTCGATGACGTTGTCGTCGAACAGGGAGTCGATGTGTTTGTGCCGCACCTTGGCGTCCGGCCGGTAGAAGTTCAGGTCGTGCCAGTTGCGTATGCGGGGAAAGGAGGTCGAATCCGAGGAGCGCGGCCAGGCCGAACACCTCCAGCAGCCGCTCGGACTCAGCGCGGTGCTCCTCACGCAGCGCCTCCAGCCGGGCCCGGCCCTTCTTGTGGATGACCGCCATACGCTTGCAGAACATCTCGGTCACCTCGTCCCGAGCCGAGGTGCGCAGCACGTGGATGAAGCTGGCCAGCAGCGTGAACCGCTTCTCCTCGCCGATCTTGACGAAGTCCGCGACGTCGGTGACCCGCGCCTCGCCAGCGAACTGTGAGATCTTGCCCGGCGGGACCCCTTGCAACCATGCACCGGTCGGCCCGAGCGCGTCCAGGTCGGCAAGATGCGCCAGGCGGACCTTGAACTTGCCGATCGTCGCGGCCTTCGCCGGGTCCTTCAGCCGGTCGAACCGGCTGCGCCGACTGGATGGGTCCACCACCAGCAGCTCGGCCAGCCTCGCGCGCTGCCGCGGAGTGATCCGGCCGGCGACAGTGGCGAACACGTCCCGGTTCACCTCGGCACGGATCTTGGCCACCATCCGGTCCAGCGTGGTGTATCCGGGCAGCTCCCGACCGGATTCCAGCAACTCCTCCAACGCTACGTTGATCAGGTCAGCCGGGTTGTCCTTCGTGACCGCTGCCGCTCGGATCGCCGTCTCGGCGATGCCGCGCACATCCGCCGCGTCGTACTTCACCCCCAGGCGCTCGCGCACGTAGTCGCGATACCGCGCAGCCGACCGCACCGCTTCCACCCCGACCGCCACACTGTCCGGCAGTCCCAGCGCGGTGCGTATGTGACCGGCCACCGCGTCGGGAACCTCGTCCAGGCCAGGGAAATAGCGCATCCGCTGATAGCGCTTCAGCCATATCACCAGCACGAGGAAGGTCTGGTCAGCGGTCGTCTTCCCTCGCGCCCAGCCGACCTCGTCCACCGTGGGTGTGAACGACTCGACCGGCTCCCGCGCCGTGACGGTTCCGCGGAACCTCGGGTAGGCGGTGCGGTCGATCGATGCCCACACACACCTCGAAGATCACGGGGGCCAGGATGACGGAATCCTAATGATCCCTATCAAGGCAACCCGCGCTGGCCTCTACCAGCGGTGAAACAAGGACGTGGCACGTTTCGCTCGTATTCCGGCCCCACCCCTACACCGTCCGTACCCCGTTGGTCGGCAGCGCGGCGCGCACGCCCCCCGCCCGGCCGTGAGCGTCAGCGGGCGCCCGCGGTGACCAGCGCCTCGAAGAGCGCCCGGTGGTCCGCTCCCGTGGGCAGGCCGCTGACCTGGCCGTCGCCGACCTCCACCACCCGCCAGCTGCCGTCCGTACGCAGTGCCAGGTCCGTGGTGAGGAAACGTGCGCCCAACTCCCGTACGAGTGGGGCGAGATGAGTGAGGTCCGGGGCGGGACAGAGCTGCGGGGTGTCGGGGTGCGGGCCGGTCAGTACCGGCTCGCCGTCCACCCACCACACGCGCGCCTCGCCCACCGTCCGGTCGAAGTCCTCGAAGGCGCGCAGCACCACCCCGCCGGTCAGGAACTCCTCCTGGAGGGCGAGGAAGCGGCCGACGACGGAGGCCAGCCGACCGGTGTCGGCGGCGTTCGGGACGTAGGCGGCCTCCTCCCATTCGTGCTTACGGGACTTCACCCAGTCCTTGACGACGACGGGGCGGTCGCCGAACGGCCCGGCGAGGCGGGCCAGAGCCGCGTCCTCCGGGGCCCGGCCCGGTGTCCAGGGGAGCCAGGCGCTCTCCGGGGTGAGCGCGCGGAACGTGGCGTACCAGCCGGGGAGTTCATGGGCCGCGCGGTAGGCGGCGGGGGAGGTCAGCAGCCCACAGCCACGGTCGATGAGGGCCGCGGCCAGCGCGGCGTAGCGATCGGCGGGCAGCATCCAGCCGCGGTACCAGGCCGGTCCGGCATCGCGGGGGACCCGCGACACCGCTGCCGCCGCGTCCCTGGCCACCAGGGCCTCGTGGTCGAGCACCACGGTCGCCGCGCCCGCCGTCCGTACCGCGGCGGCCTCGGCCGCGAAGTGCGGGTCGCTGCGCCGGGGGCGCAGCGGGTCGCCGGAGAGCAGGAAGAGCGGCGGGGCGGGGTCCGTGGTCATCGACGGACCGTAGCAGCGGCCGGAAACGGCACTCCACCGAGAGTAACCGTCAACGGCTCCTGCCCCGGCCCACCCCGCCGCGGGGTTACAGCGCCGACAACTCGCTCAGCAGATCGTCCAGGCCCAGCGAGCCCTGTGAGAGCGCGGCCATGTGCCAGGCCTTGAGGTCGAAGTCCGCGCCGTGCCGGGCGCGGGCCGCCTCCCGGCCCTGGAGCCAGACCCGTTCACCGAGCTTGTAGCCGATCGCCTGGCCGGGGATGCCCTGGTAGCGGACGATCTCGCTCTCGACGAAGTCGGCCGGTCGGCTGCTGTGACGGGCGAAGAACTCGTGCGCCAGCTGCGGCGTCCAGCGCTCGCCCGGGTGGAAGGGGGAGTCCGCCGGGATCTCCAGTTCCAGATGCATGCCGATGTCGATGATGACGCGGACGGCCCGCATCATCTGCGCGTCCAGATAGCCCAGGCGCCGTTCGGCGTTGGTCAGGAAGCCCAGCTCGTCCATCAGGCGCTCGGCGTACAGCGCCCAGCCCTCCGCGTTGGCGCTGACGATGCCCACCGTTGTCTGGTACCGCGAGAGCCGGTCGGCGACATGCGCCCACTGCGCCAGCTGGAGGTGGTGGCCGGGCACGCCCTCGTGGTACCAGGTGGAGACCAGGTCGTACGCCGGGAAGCGGGTCTCGCCCATCGTCGGCAGCCACGTGCGGCCGGGACGGGAGAAGTCCAGCGAGGGCTGGGTGTAGTACGGGGCCGCGGCGCTGCCCGGCGGGGCGATCCGCGACTCGACCTTCCGCACCCGCTCGGCGAGCTCGAAGTGCGTACCGTCCAGCGCCTCGATCGCCTCGTCCATCAGCGACTGGAGCCACTGCCGGGTCTCCTCGACCCCCTCGATCGCCTCGCCGTGCTCATCACACCAGGCCAGCGCCTCCCACGGGGTCTTGGCGCCCGGCAGGACCTTCTCGGCCTCGGCCTCCATCTCGGCCAGCAGCCGGTGGAATTCGGACCAGCCGTAGGCGTATGCCTCGTCCGCGTCGAGGTCGGAGCCGTTGTAGTAGCGGGCGAGCCGGGTGTAGCGCTCCCGGCCCACCACGTCCGGTGCGCCCTCGATGGCCGGGGCGTAGTGGTCGCGGAACCAGTCGCGCAGCTCCACCAGGGCGCCGGTGGCGACCCCGGCCGCCTCGGTCAGTTCGGCGCGCAGCGCATCCGGCCCCGCGTCGGTGAAGTCGGCGAACCAGCTGCGGTCGGTACCGGTCCACTCCTCCAACTGGCCGACGACGGTGGCCACTTGGCGGGGGCCCGCGGGAAGGTTCTGCCTCAGGCCGGCGTCGAGCGCGGCGCGGTAGCCCTCGAGCGCGGCCGGTACCGCCCGCAGCCGCTGGGCGATCGCCGCCCAGTCCTCGTCGGTCTCGGCGGGGGTGACGGTGAAGACCTCGCGGACGTGGTGCAGCGGCGAGCCGAGGTTGCTGACCGCGCGCAGCCCCTCACCCGCCTCGTGCACCGCCAGCTCCGCGGTCAGCCGCTCGCGCAGCAGCCGCGCGCAGACCTGCTCGGCGGCGTCTTCCGCGCCCGGCCGGGCCTCGGCCTCGGTGAGCTTCTCCAGCGTCGTACGGGCCAGTTGGGCCAGTGCCTCCTGGCCGGTGGGCGAGAGGTCGGGGAGCTTGCCGGAGCTTTCGGCGATGCCGAGGAAGGTGCCGGTGATGGGGTCCAGGCCGACGAGGGCGTCGACATAGGCATCGGCGATCTGGCGGGGCAGCGCGCCGCCGGAAGAAGTGGTATTGGACATGCGGGCCATCCTCGTACGGATCACCCGCCGCGTCACCATCAATACGCCCGACGTCACTGTCGCTTTGCGGTGCCATTGCCAAAACGGCGCGGCCGGCCGGGCGTCGCTGCGCCCGGCCGGCCCTTCGGATGTGTGTTCAGCGGCGGCCGGAGCCGTTCTGGGTCCGTACGGTCTCGAGGGCGGGCGACGGGGCGGCCGCCTGGGCGGGCAGCCCCGCCGGGCGCGCGGTGATCACCAGAGTGCCCTCCTCTATCTGGTAGTCCAGCGGCAGTCCCAGACCGCGCATCGCCGCCACCATGCCGGTGTTGGAGGCCTGGGTGATGGCGTACACGCTCTCGCAGCCCGCCTCGGCCGCCATCGCCACCAGCCGGCGCAGCAGCTCCGCGCCGATCCCGCGCTGCTGCCAGGCGTCCTCGACCAGCAGCGCGACCTCGGTCTCGTCGCCGTCCCACAGCAGATGGCCGAGCGCCACCAGCCGGCCGGACGTGGTCTCCACCGCGAGGGTGCGGCCGAAGCGCGGGCTGAGCAGATGCGCGAGGTAGCGGTCCACGTCGGCGACCGGGCCGTGGTAGCGCAGCGCGAGGGTCTGCGGCGAGCAGCGGTCGTGCATCTCGCGGGCGGCGGCCTGATCGCTGGTGTCGGCGCGGCGGACGGTGATTTCGTTGCCCTCGGGCAGCGTCAGCACATCACGCCGCGGCGGCACCCGCTGGCCGAGCCTGGCGTCCAGGTCGACCAGGGCGCGCACACGGGCGAACTCGGTGGGCGTGAACGGCAACTGCGGCCTTTCGATGGTGAGAGAGCCCCCGGAGGGGTCACGGAACTTCATGGTGTGCTCCGCCAGCACGCCTTCGGCGGGCACCTGCTCGGCGAGCGGCGCTCCGCGCAGCGAGCGCGCGGGCACCGAATGGATCGTGCAGCGCCCCAGCAACTGCCGCAGAGCGAGCGGGAGTTCGGCGGAATCCAGGGCCGTACGGGTCGCCAGGCCCAGCATCCGGGTCGGCGCGTCGACCAGATCGTGGGTGTCGGCCCGCTCGAGCCAGCTGTGGGTGCCGCCGGCACCGGCCACCGTACGGGTCAGCTCCGCGGGGGCGAGCGTGGCCGGCGCGCGCAGCAGGAATTCATCGACCGTGCCGTCGGACAGCGGGTGCGCCTGCATGCTCAGTATGTCCACCCGGCGCGCGGCCAGCGCCGTGCACAGCGCGGCCAGGCTGCCCGGCTCGTCCCGGACCGTGGTCCGCATCCGCCACAGCGCCGTCTCCTGCTCGCCGGCCACGGAGGACCGGTCGGCGGGGGACGGCGCCGTGGCGCCGGTATCGGTCGGGGGCGGAGCGTTTTCGTGGCGGCGTGACCACCAGACGTGGAAACCGGCCGTGGCGACCAGAGCCACCGCCGCGGCGCACAGCAGCACCGGGCCCCGGGGGCCGTGCACGACGGTATTGGCCACCACGTCCGCCACGGCCACGGCCGTGAACAGGGCGGCGAGTTCGACAACCTCCCGGCGCCAGTGATGGCGGCGGGCGGAACGGGCAGAGGTTGCTTCAGTCATGCAGACAGCCTTGCCGACCGGTGTTGCCTGATCGCCAACACTTTGTGTCCGACGGGTAAAAGATGCAATCGATGCATTCGTCCCTACTGCCCTACCCGTCCTGGTTGCAGCACCTTACTGAACAACACCTCTCCGCCCTCCTGACGCAGCCGCACCGTCAGCTCCCCGCTGCCCCCGTCGATGTCGATCTCGCCGAAGTACTGCGGACTCTCCGCAGGGGAGGTGTTGGCACGGTCCGGCGCTTTGATGAACGGCTGGGCGGGCCCGAATGTTCCATCCAGCTCCAGCGCCTGGAATCCGCCCGCGCTCAGCGGCCCGGACACGAACTCCCAGAACGGCTCGAAGTCCTGGAACGCCGCCCGCTCCGGCGCGTAGTGCTGCGCCGAGGTGTAGTGCACATCCGTCGTCAGCCAGACGGTGCCGGTCACCCGTTCGTGCTTGATGTGCCGCAGCAGCTCGGCCAGCTGCAGCTCGCGCCCCAGCGGAGCGCCCGGATCGCCCTGCGCCACCGCCTCGAAGTCCGTCTTGCCGTCCGGGACGACCAGCCCCAGCGGCATGTCGGAGGCGATCACCTTCCACACCGCACGGGAGCGCGACAGCTCGCGCTTGAGCCAGCGCAGCTGCTCGGCGCCGAGGATGCCCTGCGGGTCGTCGGTCTGCCGTCCGGGGGAATTGGCGTTGCGGTACCGGCGCATGTCCAGCACGAACACATCGAGCAGCGGGCCGTGCCGCACCACCCGGTAGACCCGGCCTCCCCCACTCTCGGCTGCGCTCGAGCGGGAGGTACCCCCACCGTCGGGCCGCAGCGTCCGGATCGGGAAGTACTCGCCGAACGCGCGCAGCGACCGCGCCGCCAGCACATCCGCGTCCTTGACCGTGTACCGGTCGTCGTCGAGCAGCTGCCCCGGGTACCAGTTGTTGTGCACCTCGTGGTCGTCCCACTGGGTGATCGTCGGCACCTGGGCGTGGAACCGCCGCAGGTGGGTGTCCAGCAGGTTGTAGCGGAACGCGCCCCGGAACTCCGCGAGCGTCTCGGCGACCTTCGCCTTCTCCTCGGTCGTCACATTCCGCCAGATCCGCCCGTCCGGCAGCGTCACCCGCTCCAGGATCGGATTGTCGGCGTAGATGTTGTCGCCGCTGCACAGAAAGAAATCCGGGTCACGGCGCCGCATGTCCTCGAAGATGCGATAGCCGCCGCGGTCCGGATTGATGCCCCAGCCCTGCCCGGCCAGATCCCCCGACCAGTGGAAGCGCACCCTCTCGCCGCGCCGGTCGGGCGCCGTACGGAAGGTGCCGGTGACCGGCTCGCCCGAGCGCCGGGGATCGTCCGGGTCGGCGAGCAGCACCCGGTAGTGGATCTGCTCACCGGCCGGCAGCCCGTGCAGCGAGGTGACGCCGGTGAAGTCCGTACCGGCCCCGATCACCGGGCCGTGCCAGGTACGGGCGCCCCGGAACGACTCCGTCGCGGCGGTCTGCACGGTCATCCGGGCGGGCCGGTCGGACCGTACCCACACCAGACCCGAGGACGTCGTCACATCCCCGACCTGTACGCCCCACTCGGCGCTCGGCCGCCCGCTGCGGGCCTGGGCGGGCGCGGCACAGGTGAGCGCGGGCAGCGCCAGCACCCCGGAACCGGCCGCCGCACCCCGCAACAACGACCGCCGGCCGAAGCCGCCGCCGAATTCCTGCGCCATCTGAAACCTCCATCGTCGAACCGGTCTGGGCGATGTGCCGTTCGTACCGCGGGCCGGTGCCGGGGGCCCGAACGCCCGGTGTCCGGCGCCCGAACGGCGGATGCGCCGGGCCCGGAGCGTACGCGTCCGGCCGTCGCGCCGGAACCGTACGCGGCCGGGGCGGGCCGCCGCGTCAGCGCACCGTCTCGAGGATGACGCGGGCCACCAGCGCCGGGTCGTCGTTCATCGGCACATGGCCGCAGCCGGGCAGCCGGACCAGCCGGGCGCCCGGGATCGTGTGCTTGGCGCGGACACCCTGACGGGGCATCAGCAGCCGGTCCCGGCTGCCCCAGCCGATCGTCACCGGGACGTCCGGCACATCGGCGGTGAACCGCACCCCGCGCCCGGCCGCCAGCGTCGGCGCGAAACCGGGTGCCTGGCGCAGCGCCCGCGTCTCCGCCACGACCGCCTCGGGCGAACGGCGGCCGGGATGCGCGTAGATGGTCCCGGTCAGCGAGGCCCGCCCGATGACGGACCGGGCCAGCGACTGCACCACCGGCTCCGGCAGCGCCTGCGCCCCCGCGTACATGCCGCGCAGCACCCCGAAGGCGTACCGCCGCTCGGCCGGTGTCCAAAAGCCCGCCGGCGACAGCGCGGTGACCGACCGTACGGCCTTCGCCCGGCCCAGCTCCAGGGCCAGCAGCCCGCCCAGCGAGTTCCCCACGACATGCGGCCGCTCCACCCCCAGCTCGGCGAAGGCCGCGGCGAGCAGCGGGACCACCGTGGGCAGGTCGTACGAGGACCCGCCGGGCAGCGCGGGCGAGGCGCCGAAGCCGGGCAGGTCCAGGGCGATCACCTCGTGGGAGGCGGCGAGGATGTCACAGACCGGCCGCCAGGCCTGGAGGTGGTGGCCGATGCCGTGCAGCAGCACGATGGGGTCGCCCGCGCCCTTGCGCTCGTAGGCGACCGTGAACTGCGGCCGGCCGGCGGGACGGACACGGGCGAAGGAGACCGAGGCGGCCATGAGGGGGACTCCTCTGGGGTGGTGGTGCGTGCGGTGGTGCCGGGGCGTACCGAAAGACGATCGCAGACACGACGACGGCCGTGGCCACCGGCGGGTTCCCGCCCGGCCGGCAGTGTGCCGCACACCACGCCACCGGTCGCCCGCTGTCTCCCGTTTCCGCTGGACAACGCGGCTTTCGCCCGGTGGGATGGCAGTGTGCCGACCGATTCCGCGACCGCTGCCACCGAGGTCTTCGAAGCCCACCGCCCCGTGCTGCACGGCGTGGCCTACCGCATGCTCGGCCGGGTGGCCGACGCCGAGGACGTGGTCCAGGACGCGTGGCTGCGCTGGTCGTCCGACGACCGCAGAGAGGTACGCGAACCGCGCGCCTATCTGGTGCGCATCACCACCCGCCTGGCCATCGACCGCCTCCGCCAGGTGCAGTCCCGCCGCGAGTCGTACATCGGCCCCTGGCTCCCCGAGCCCCTCGCCACCGACGTCGGCGGCACCGTACCCGACACCGCGGAGCGGGCGGTGTTCACCGAGTCCGTCACGCTCGCCGTCCTCACCGTCATGGAGTCGCTCTCCCCTCTGGAGCGCGCCGTGTTCGTGCTGCGCGAGGCCTTCGGCTATCCGTACGCGGAGATCGCCGGCGTCCTCGACCGCAGCGAGGCCGCGGTACGCCAACTGGCCGGACGGGCCCGCCGGCATGTCGAGGAGGGCCGGCCGCGTTTCGCGGTCGATCCCCAGCGGCAGCGCGATCTGACCGAGCGGTTCCTGGCGGCCGCGGCCGGCGACGACCTCGAGGGCCTGCTGACGCTGCTGGCCGCGGACGCGCGGCTGGTCGGGGACAGCGGCGGCAAGGCCAAGGCCCCGCTGCGGATCATCGAGTCCGCCGGCAAGGTGGCCCGGTTCCTGCTCGGCGTCGCCCCGTCCACGCAATCCGGCACGGAGTTCACCCTCCTCGAACTCAACGGCGGTATCGCGCTGTTGGCGCACGTCGGCGGCACGCCGGACACCGTCATCCAGCTCGATGTCGAGGACGGCCGGATCCAGACGGTCTACATCGTCCGCAACCCCGACAAGCTACGGGCGCTGGCGGCGAGCTGAGCGGCGGCCCGCAGGCCGGACCGCGGGCTCGACAGTACGGGCACGCCGCCCGCCGGACGGTCGGCCGCGGCCGCCATCGACGCCTGCGCCAGCACGATCGCATCGGCGGCCGTCACCTCGCGCGCCGCTGCGGCCACCGCCTCCAGAAAGCCCCCCGTATCGCCCGCCGCGAACCGCTCCCAGGCGCCCGGTACGACCACCGTGCGCACCTGCACCTCGCGTCCGGCCCGCGCCGCCTCCTGGGCGATCAGGTCCTTCGTAGGGGCGAGCGTGCTCTCCAGCGCGGCGAGCACCACGATGCGCGGCCCCGCGGCGACGGCGGCCGCGGCCATCGGCCGGTCCACCCGCAGCACGGGCAGCCCGAGTGGGCCGCCGGCCGCCTCGGCCACCGCACCGATCGTCGAGCACGTGCACAGCGCCGTGCGCGCCCCCTGACGGGCCGCATGCGCCAGCATCTCCGCCACCTCGTCCGCCACCGCGCCGGGTCCCTGCTCCCGTGCGCGGTCAAGGAGTTCGGGCCGTACGAGGTGCCGGAGCGCGAGACCGGGAGCCTCCTCGTCGCGCAGGGCGTCGAAGACCGGGACATGAACGGGCGAGGTGTGCAGCAAGGTGAGCATGATCGCAGGGTAGCGAGCGGCGCGGCGGCGGCCGCCGGCGCCTCGAATGCGGGGCCGGAGGGGGCGAAGCCGGTCGGGGATTGGTCTTGACCAAGGGGGGGACCGGCCATATCGTCGGGATACTGCAACAACCTTTAATAAAGAAGCGCTCATAAACGGGCGCGCCGGCGGGACCGGCCGGATGCGGCCCGCGCGGCGGTCCGGCCATGGGGCCCGCGGGGCAGCGGCCAGTGCGGAGGACAGGGTGGGGACCACGCAGCTCGAAACGGTGCCGGAGCCGAAGTACTGGCACCTCAAGACCGTGCTCAGCGACGCGCTGGACTCGGAGTTCGCGGTCGGCGAGATTCTGCCCAACGAGCGTGAGCTGGCGGCGCGGTTCGGCGTCGCACGGGCCACGCTCCGGCAGGCCCTCGAACAGCTCGAGCTGGAGGGCAGGCTGCAGCGCCGCCGCGGCGTCGGCACCACCGTCGCCCCGCCCCGCGTCGGCGTCGCCGTCGACCCCGCCCGCCACACCTGGCCCGGCGCCCCCGGCGACGACTGGCAGCCGCTGGACGCCACCGAGACCGAGACGGTGCCCGCCGCCGTCGCCCGCCTCCTGGAGACCGCCCCCGGCGACCGCCTGCACATCGTCCGCCGCAGCCGGGTCACCGACGGCCGGCCCGTCGCCGCCGAGCTGCTGTACGTACCGTCGGCCCTGGTCCCCGGCTGCTCCGAGGTGGCCGCACTCGGCGCCCCGGCCCGCGCCCGCGCCGTCCTGAACGCCTTGCAGGGCAAGGAGCTGGAGGGCCAGGACCGCACCGTCGAACTCGGCTCGGCCCGCGCGGAGGACGCCAAACAGCTCGACCGGCTGCCCGGCGCGCCGGTGCTCGTCGTCACCACCCGCTATGTCTCCGGAGGCCGTACGGCCGCCGTGGCGGTCTCGACGTACCGCGCCGACACCTGCCGTCTCACCTTCGGCGAGAGCGACGCGGGGGCGCTGCTCGCGGGCTGATCCGGCTGTGTTACGGGCCCGTGCCGAGCTCCGGCGCGGGCCCGCGGTATGCGTCCCGCCCGCACGCCCGCACGTCACCGGCGGCCCGTCACCGTGCCCTCCACCGCGAAGAGTTCGCCCTCCACATGGTCGAGCGCCAGCCGCAGCGCCCCGGTGGCCACCACCGCCTCGCCCAGCGCCGACAGGGCGACCTCCGGCGGCCGCAGACAGTAGCGCGCCAACTCCCCGCGCAGCGGCTCCAGTACACCGTCCAGCCCCGCCGCCCAGCCGCCGATCACCACCAACTGCGGGTCCAGCGCCAGCACCAGGGCCGCCACATCGTGCACCAGCCGCCGGATGAAGCGCTCCACCGCCTCCCGCGCCCGCGCATCGCCGTCCCGGGCCAGCGCGAAGACCGCCGCGACCTGCGCCTCGTCCAGCGGATGCAGCGGCTCCCCGGTCGTCGACAGCAGCGTCTCCGGCGTCGCCTCTCGCCCCAGCAGATGCAGCGCGCCGATCTCCCCGGCGGCCCCGCCGAACCCCCGGTGCAGCCGCCCGCCGATCAGCGAACCGGCGCCCGGACTCAGCCCCGCCAGGACAAACACCACATCGTCGGAAGCGGTTGCCGCACCCTTCCAGTGCTCGGCCACCACCGCCGCGTTCGCGTCGTTCTCGACCAGCACCGGGCAGCGGAAGGACCGCCGCAGCCGCTCGCCGAGGGGGAGGCCGGTCCAGCCCGGCAGCGCCGTGCACAGCCGTACGGTGCCGTCCGCCTCCACGATGCCGGGGCTGCCCACGCCGACCGCCCGCAGCGAACTGCGCGGCACGCCCGACCGGCGCAGCAGATCGGCCACCACGACGCGCACCCGCTCCAGCCGCTCGTCGGCCGGCGCGGTCTCGGCGACCAGGCGCTGTGCCGAGTCCAGCACCTGTCCGCCCAGGTCGGAGAGCTGGGCCGCGATGCGGTGCGGGCCGATCTCGATGCCCAGCAGATGGCCCGCCTCGGTACGGAACCGGAACCGGCGGGCCGGCCGTCCCTGGCGGCGCGTCCCGCCGTCCCCGGCGGCCGCCTCGGCCACCAGCCCGGCCTCGATGAGCCCCTCGACCACGCCCTCGACGGTCGGCCGGGACAGGCCCGTCACCTGGACGAGATGGGTGAGTGTGGGGGAGTCCGCGGCGCGCAGTGCGTGCAGCACCACCGCGGAGTTGATCCGTCGCAGCAGGGAGGGATCCCCACCAGTGAGCCGCCCCACCGTCACTCTCCCTCGCGTCGCGTGTCTGGCGGATCGTAGCCGGTCAGCGGGTGTGCGGCGAGACCTGGACAAGGCCGGGACCGGCAGCGGGGAGGGGCGGCGGACACCGGGGACCGACGGCCCCGGCCGCCGCGAACGGCCAATTGTCAGACCTCGGCGGTTTACTGACGGTATGACGACTGGAGAGCAGCTGGCGGTGATCGACGCATGGCGCGGCCGCGCCTTCCCGGCCCGCAGGGAGCGGTCCGTGACGGGAGAGAGCGGGCCCGGGTTCCATGTGGTGCGGCTGTGGGAGAGCGCGCCGTTGTGGGACGCGGACCCGGCGGACGCCCAGGAGATACGCGAGGACTGCGCGGCCGGGCTGACGGCGCTGACCGCGGTGCTGTCCTTACGGTGGGGCGAGCCCGGCGTCCTCGAACTCTCCGGAGCCCTGGAACGGGTGGCGATGGGCCTGCCCGTCCGGCCGCCGCTGGACATCCTGTGCGGCCTGGTGCCCCGGCTGCACACCTGGCAGGCGGCGGGCCGCTGGGTGGCGGTCGGCGCGGGGCAGGGCGGACCGGAGCAGCCGTGCCAGGTGCTGGCGGCGATAGCGCAGGAGGGGGTGGTGCGCTGCGGAACCTAGTGCTCGGCGTCGCCGAAGGCCGCCGCGCGGAGCCGGCCGTACTCCTCCGCCATGGTGGCGAGCGTCCAATGGGCGTTCAGGCCGCTGGGGTTGGGGAGCGCCCAGATGCGGGTCGTGCCCAGGGTGCGTTCCTGGGGGCCGATCGCGGCGTGTTTGTCGCCGAAGGCGACGCGGTAGGCCGTGACGCCCGCGACCGCGAGCCAGCGCGGCCGCAGCAGCGCCACCTTCTCGGCCAGCAGCCGCCCGCCCTCGCGGTACTCCTCGGCGCTCAGCTCGTCCGCCCTGGCGGTCGGCCGGGCCACGACGTTGGTGATGCCGAGACCGTGGGCGAGCAGTGCCTCCTGCTCGGCGGGCGCGAACCGGCGGGGCGTGAAGCCCGACGCGTGCAGCACGGGCCAGAACCGGTTGCCGGGGCGGGCGAAGTGGTGGCCGGTGGCCGCCGTCATCAGCCCGGGGTTGATGCCGCAGAAGAGCACCCGCAGACCGCCCGCGGCCACGTCCGGGACGTGGCGGTCGCGAGCGGCCTCCAGCTCATCGGGGGTGAAGCGCACCTCGATGCGGCCCGGTCAGAGAATCGAGCCGGGCGTGTACGCCGCGGCGTCCGGGTGCTGCTTGGCGATCTCCTCGATCCGGGCGACGACGGACGCCACCTGGTCGGCGGCCGCGCCCGTGAAGGAGAGCTTGTCCGCCATGAGGGCGTCCAACTGCCCCTTGTCCAGCGGGATCCGCGCGTCCGCCGCCAGCTTGTCGAGCAGCTCGTTGCGCTCCGCGCCCTGCTCGCGCATGGCCAGCGCCGATGCCACCGCGTTCTCCTTGATCGCCTCGTGCGCCTCCTCGCGGCCCACCCCGGCCCGTACGGAGCCCATCAGCACCTTCGTGGTGGCGAGGAAGGGGAGGTAGCGGTCCAGCTCACGGGCGACGACGGCCGGGAAGGCGCCGAACTCGTCGAGCACGGTCAGGAACGTCTCCAGCAGGCCGTCGAGGGCGAAGAAGGAGTCGGGGAGGGCGACGCGGCGGACCACGGAGCAGGAGACATCGCCCTCGTTCCACTGGTCGCCGGAGAGCTCGCCGGCCATCGAGGCGTAGCCGCGCAGGATCACCATCAGGCCGTTGACGCGCTCGCAGGAGCGGGTGTTCATCTTGTGCGGCATCGCGGACGAGCCGACCTGGCCGGGCTTGAAGCCCTCGGTCACCAGCTCGTGCCCGGCCATCAGCCGGATGGTCTTGGCGATCGACGAGGGCGCGGCGGCCAGCTGCACCAGCGCGGTGACCACGTCGTAGTCCAGCGAGCGCGGGTAGACCTGGCCGACGGAGGTGAAGGCCTGGCCGAAGCCGAGGTGCGCGGCGATCCGCTGCTCCAGGTCGGCGAGCTTGGCGGCGTCGCCGCCCAGCAGGTCGAGCATGTCCTGTGCGGTGCCGACGGGGCCCTTGATGCCGCGCAGCGGGTAGCGGGAGAGCAGGTCCTCCAGCCGCGCGTACGCCACCAGCAGCTCGTCCGCCGCGGTCGCGAAGCGCTTGCCCAGCGTCGTGGCCTGTGCGGCGACATTGTGCGAGCGGCCCGCCATGACCAGCTCGGCGTGCTGCGCGGCCAGCGAGCCCAGGCGCGCCAGCACGGCGACCGTACGGTCGCGCATCAGCTCCAGGGACAGCCGCACCTGCAGCTGCTCGACGTTCTCCGTCAGGTCGCGGGAGGTCATGCCCTTGTGGACCTGCTCATGGCCGGCGAGGGCGTTGAACTCCTCGATCCGGGCCTTGACGTCGTGCCGGGTGACCTTCTCGCGCTCGGCGATGGAGGCCAGGTCGACGTTCTCCAGGACCCGCTCGTAGTCGGCCAGAGCCTGCTCGGGGACCTCCACCCCCAGGTCCTTCTGCGCATGCAGCACGGCGAGCCACAGCTTCCGCTCCAGCTTCACCTTGTACTCGGGGGACCAGAGGACGGCCAGCTCCGCGGAGGCGTAGCGGCCGGCCAGAACATTGGGGATGCGAGGCTTAGCAGTCACATGGCCAGAGTCTACTGGCGGTTTACGCAGGCCAGCGCCCCGGCCCGGGCTGTGCTTTCCTACAGGCTGCGCGCCGGGCGGCGGGCGGCGCCGTCAGGCTTCGTACGGCAGCAGCTCGGGCCGCTTGGCCGGACGGCCGTCGCCCGAGGACCGCCCGGTGAGCCGGCGCCCTATCCAGGGCACCAGATGCTCGCGCGCGAACCGCAGATCCGCGGCCCGTCGCGCGCCCCAGCCCGGCGGCAGGGCGGCCGGCAGCGGCGCGTCCCAGTCCGACTCGGCGGCCAGCCCCAGTGCCTGCCAGACGGCCTCTGCCACGCGCCGGTGGCCCTCGGCGTTCAGATGCAGCCGGTCGTCCGCCCACAGCCGTGGGTCGGCCAGCGCCCGGGACGCGTACAGGTCCACGACCACCGCGCCGTGCCGCGCCGCCACCGTGTCGATCTCCGCGAACAGCCGCTCCATCCGCGGCCGGAACCGCTCCATCACCGGCCCCTTGCGCCCCGGGCTGCGCATCAGCACCAGCTGCCCGCCGCCCGCCGCCAACTGCCCGGCGGCATCCGCCAGTTGCGCGCACACCCGCTCCACGTCGCACTTGGGCCGCAGAACGTCATTGAGGCCGCCGACCAGCGTCACCAGATCCGCGCCCATCGCGGCCGCCGGGCCGCACTGTTCGTCGACGATCTGGCCGATGAGCTTGCCGCGCACCGCCAGATTGGCGTACCGGAAGCCGGACGAGGGCCGCGAGGTGGGGGTCCCCCCGGCCGAAGGCTGGGGGAGCGCCGCGAGGCGGGCGGCGAGCAGATCGGCCCAGCCGCGGTAGGAGCCGTCGGGCAGGCCGTCCGACATCCCCTCGGTGAAGCTGTCGCCGACCGCGACGAAACTGGTGTAGTGGGCATTCATCTCCATGGCGGGGAGATCCTACCGCCCGCCATACCGAGCGGTACGTCCAGCTCCCGCACACCCTGCTCCCGGCCCGCGCGGTGTACGGTCGGATGTCGTCCCGAGGCGAGGAAAGGTACAGGTGAACGCGCCATGACTCCCCGCCGGGGTGGCGGCCCCGACGCGCCCACATTCACCGAGCGGGCCCGTCGGCAGCAGCTCATCGAGTGCACCATCGACCTGATCTCCACCCGCGGCTACCCCGCGACCTCCCTGTCCGCGATCGCCGAGCGGGCCGGGCTCTCCAAGGCCGCGGTGCTCTACCACTTCACCTCCAAGGGCAACCTCACCCGCGCCGCGCTCGACCAGGTGATGGGGCAGTTCAGTGCGTATGTCACCGAGTCGCTGGCGCGGGCGGAAGGCCCCCGGGAGGCGGTCATCGCCTACGTACGGGCGATGATCGGCTACCAGCAGGCCAACCGCCGGCACGTCCGCGTGATCACCGAGATGCTGCTCGACGACGACGGAGGCACCCGCCTCAAGACCCCGGGCTCACATGACACCAACGGCCGCTGGCAGGCCCTCGCCGCCCTCCTGACGGAAGGTCAGGAGGCGGGCGTGCTACGGGATTTCATCCCACAGACGGTGGCCCTGGCGATCGGCGGGGCGATCGACGGGGTGATCGCGCACTGGCTCGTCCACCCCGAACTCGACCTGGACGCCGCGACCGACGAGCTGGAGACCTTCACCCTCAACGCGATCGAACGCCGGGACTGACCCGGGCGAACGAGGGCGCGTGCTCCGGACGTATGCCGATCCCGCCCAGCACGCCGCTGACGGTCCGCAGCGCCGGCACCCGCCGCAGCAGCCGCACCGGCACCGGCAGCCGCCGCTCGTCGAGCGTGTCGTTCAGGGCGGCCCGGATCATCCCGTGCTCGGCCTGCTGCGCCTTCTGCACCAGGGCCATCGGCAGGTGCCGCCGCTTCTGTACGCGTGCCAGGTCGGCGGCGGTCACCGTGCCCCGGCGCAACGGCCGCGCCAGGATCCGGGCGGCCGCCACCGCGTCCTGCAGCGCCAGATTGACGCCCACCCCGCCGACCGGCGACATGGTGTGGGCCGCGTCCCCGATGCACAGCAGACCGTGCCGGTACCAGCGCCGCAGCCGCCCGAACGTCACCTCCAGCAGCTTCACGTCGTCCCACCCGATCGCGCCGGTGACCTCGTCGTCCCAGTCGAACAGCACGCCGAGCCGGTCACGCAGCCGCTGGATGCCCTGGGCGCGCAGCTCCGCGTCCCGGCCCTTCCCGATCAGATACGCGGTCTGGTAGTACGTGCCGCGGTCCATGGTGACCGCCGCCTGGCCGCCGCCGAACCGCGCGAAGACCCGGCCGTCCAGGAGGGTGCCGGAATGGGGGTCCCCCCTGCTCGAACGCAGTTGAGAGCTTGGGGGAGCGTCCACCCGTATCTGCCACACATCCATCGGCACCTCGGTCAGGTCCTGCCGCAGCCCCGCCGCGCCGCGCACCACCGAGTCCCGGCCGTCGCAGGCGACCGTCAGATCCGCGGCGAGTTCCCCCGGGGTGCCGTGCTCATCGACGTACCGCACCCCCGTCACCCGTCCGCCTTCGGTGCGCAGCCCGGTGACCTCGGTGCGCATCCGCAGGGTGAAGGACGGTTCCTCGGCGGCCGCGCTCGCGATCAGGTTGAGGAAGTCCCACTGCGGGACCATCGCGAAGTACTTGTGCCGGCCCGGGATCCGCCGCATATCGGTCAGCACGACCGTCGTGCTGCCGATCTGCGCCCGCATCTCCTCCAGCTTGGGGAACGGCAGTCGCGCGAACGCCTCGCCCAGGCCCAGTTCGTCCAGCAGGCGCAGTGTCGACGGATGAATGGTGTCCCCGCGGAAGTCGCGCAGGAAGTCGCCGTGCTTCTCCAGGACGGTCACCTGCACACCGGCCCTGGCGAGCAGCAGCCCGAGCATCATTCCGGCCGGTCCCCCGCCCACGATGCAGCACGTTGTGCGGTCCATGTGGTGCCCCCTCGACGCGTAGATGGATGTGGCGATCGGGGACGCGCACGAGCGTGCCTGACCGATCGGTCAGCAATCTAACCGATCGGTCAGGCGCGGGGTGTTCCGGGGTGGGGGAAGGGGTAGTCGGGGTAGCGGCCGGAGCGCTTCGCGCCAGAAAGAGGCGCGGATCAGCCGGCCGGCGGCTGCTGGAGCACCAGCTGCCGCAGGACGTCCTCCATCGTCACCAGCCCGGCCAGCGTCCCGTCGTCGCCGATCGCCGCGGCCAGATGGGTACGGGATCCGCGCATCGCCGTCAGGACGTCGTCCAGCGGCGTCGCGGCCTTGACCCGGGCGATCGGGCGCAGCGCGCCGACCGGGAACGGCAGATCGCGCGGCACGGCATCCAGCGCGTCCTTGACGTGCAGATACCCGAGAATGCGGCTGTTGTCGTCGACGACCGGGAAGCGCGAGAAACCGGACCGGGCGGCCAGCCGCTCCAGATCCTCCGGGGTGACCCCCATCCGCGCGGAGACGACGCGCTCGGCCGGCAGCACCACGTCCCGCACCGGGCGGCGGCCCAGCTCCAGGGCGTCCCGCAGCCGCTCCTTGGCCCGCTCGTCCAGCAGCCCGGCCGCCCGCGAGTCCTCCACCATCTTGGCGAGCTGATCGTCCGAGAACGTCGCGGCCACCTCGTCCCGGGTCTCCACCCGCAGCAACTTCAGCAGCACATTGGCGAGCGCGTTGATCGAGAAGATCACCGGGCGCAGCGCGCGGGTCAGCGCGACCAGCGGCGGGCCCAACGCCAGGGCGCTGCGGACCGGCTCGGCCAGCGCGACGTTCTTCGGCACCATCTCGCCGAAGAGCATGTGCAGATAGGTGGCCAGGGACAGCGCGATCACGAACGAGATCGGATGGATCAGGGCGTGGGGGATGCCCACGGCAAGGAACACCGGCTCGAGGAGGTGGGCGATGGCGGGTTCGGCGACCGCGCCCAGCACCAGGGTGCACAGCGTGATGCCCAGCTGGGCGGCGGCCAGCAGGGCCGAGACGTGCTGCAGGCCCCACAGCACGCTGGTGGCACGGCGGTCGCCGCGCTCGGCGTACGGCTCGATCTGGCTGCGGCGCACCGAGATCAGCGCGAACTCGGCGCCCACGAAGAAGGCGTTGACGACCAGCGTCAGCAGGCCCACGAAGAGCTGGAGGGCGGTCATCGGCCGGCCTCCGTGTCCAGGTCGCCGGTGCTGCCCGCCAGGGGGGCGTGCAGCAGCACCCGCGCGGCGCGGTGGCCGGACGCGTCGAGCACGTCCATCGTCCAGCCGGCCACGTCAAGGCTGTCGCCGCGCGCCGGGATCCGGCCCAGCTCGGTGGCGATCAGGCCGGCCAGCGTCTCGTACGGCCCCTCGGGCAGCCGGAGGCCGATCCGCTGGAGCTGGTCGGTACGGGCGGCGCCGTCGGCCTGGAAGAGGCTGCGGCCGTCCGCGTCGGATCCGGCGGGCGCCAGGTCGGGGGTTTCCAGCGGGTCGTGCTCGTCGCGGACCTCGCCGACCACCTCCTCGACGATGTCCTCCAGCGTCGCGACTCCGGCCGTGCCGCCGTACTCGTCGATGACCACGGCCATCGTGCGCCTGCCCGACAGCCGGTCCAGCAGCCGGTCCACGGTGAGGGTTTCCGGTACGAGCAGCGGCTCGCGCAGCAGCTCGGAGACGGGGTGGCGGGGGCGGCGCTCGGCCGGGATGGTCAGCACGTCCTTGATGTGGGCGACACCGACCACGGCGTCCAGGCTGCCGCGGTAGACGGGGAAGCGGGACAGGCCGGTCGCCCGGGTCGCATTGGCGACGTCCTCGGCGGTGGACTGCACCTCCAGGGCCATCACCTGCACACGCGGCGTCATCACATTCTCCGCGGTCAGATCGGCGAGATTGAGGGTACGGACGAACAGCTCGGCGGTGTCCGGCTCCAGTGCGCCCTCCTTGGCGGAGTGCCGGGCCAGCGCCACCAGCTCCTGCGGGCCGCGGGCGGAGGCCAGCTCCTCGGCGGGCTCCAGGCCCATCCGGCGGACCATGTGGTTGGCGGTGTTGTTGAGATGCCGGATGAACGGTTTGAAGGCGCCGCTGAAGCCGCGCTGGGCGGTGGCGACGTTCTTGGCGATGGCCAGGGGGCTGGAGATGGCCCAGTTCTTCGGGACCAGCTCGCCGATGACCATCAGGGCGACCGTGGAGATCGCCGTGCCGAGAACCAGGGCCACCGAATCGGCGGCGGAGCGCGGCAGGCCGAGCGCGGCCAGCGGGCCGGCCAGCAAGGTGGCGATGGCCGGCTTGGACAGCATGCCGATGACCAGGCCGGTCACCGTGATGCCGAGCTGTGCACCGGAGAGCTGGAAGGTGAGGCTGCGGACGGCCCTGAGGGCGCTGTCCGCACCCCGCTCGCCGCGCTCGGCGGCGCGCTCGAGGTCGCTGCGCTCGACGGTCGTCAGCGAGAACTCGGCTGCGACAAAGACGCCACAGGCCAGCGTCAGGAGGAACGCCACGCCCAGCAGGAGCAGGTCGGTCATCGGGTCACCTCCGTCCCATGATCGAACAGGATCGGGAGGTTCGCGCTCTCGCGGGAGCGTGCCCGGCGACCGGCCCGGCAACTGGGAGGCTCGTCCATGACTGGACGCTCACACACCTTTCACGTGAGGAATTCCGGCAGGAGGAATTCTTGGGGAGGGTCCCCTCATGGTAAAGGATCAGCAAAATCAGCGGGCCGGCCGCCCCCGGTCAGTCCACGAGGCGCTTGACCCAGCGCCGCCAGTGATCCTCGCGGTGGTAGCCGGCCGCACCCCATGTGTGGTGTGCCCGCTCGTTGGCTTCCAGGACCATGGCGTCGGCCCGTCGGCCGCCCAGGGCGCTGAATCGTTGTTCTGCCGCCTCCAGCAGCGCGCCGGCGATGCCCTGCCGACGGCGGTCCGGATGCACGGCCAGCCGGTAGGCGGAGCATCGCCATCCGTCGAAGCCGGCTATCACGGTCCCGGCGAGGACACCGTCTCGCTCCGCGAGGAGCAGGGCTTCAGGGTCGCGCGTGACGAGTCGGGCCACCCCGTCGTGGTCGTCACTGATGCTGGTTCCTTCCGCCGCTTCACGCCAGAACTGCAGCACGGTGTCGATGTCGGCGAGGGTGGCGCAGCGGATGTGGAGATCGCTCATGAGGTGAGCCAACCAGAGCGCCGACCTGTTCGGCGAACGGTTTCCGCGCCGAGGAATGCACTGCGCCCAGGGTGCCTGCCGGCGTGCTTGGCGTTCAGGCGGAGCCTGGTGAGCACTCGCCAGCTCTTCCGTCGACACACCCGCCCCTGTAAGACGCGAAGATGGTGAACGTCTGTTACGCGAGGGGCGTCCGCGTATGCCCTTCGCGGCACCAGCCCGAGGGGCCCTGCGCGTCATCGAGTCGCTGCGGCCGCACCGATCCTGTCGCAGTCAGTCTCTGGCGGAATCAGAAATACGCAGGCGGGGAGCCCTCATGAAGACAGTTGACCTTGAACTGGGAGATGCGCGCCCGGTGACTGATCTGCTGCCCGTCCTACGCCAACTGCGTCCCCGTCTTACGGAGGACCTCTTCCGCGAGGTGTGCGAGGAAGGCCATGGGCAAGGACTGCGGTTCACCGCGTCGTACGGCGACGATGGGGTATGCGTCGGCGCGGCGGGCTGGCGCATGGTCAGTAACACCAGTGCCCTCCGCAAGCTCTCCATCGACGACCTGGTGACCACGCAAGAATCCCGCTCCACCTCAGTCGGACGGCACCTCCTGTCGTACCTGGAGGGCAAGGCTCGCGAACTCGGATGTCGCTCCTTGGAGTTGGACTCCGGGACCCGGTGCACGGACGCACACCGCTTCTCCCTACGCGAACGTATGGACATCACAGCCTTTCCCTTCGTCAAGCGCTTGGGCTGACACGAGTCAGTAACCTGATCTTCGAGGCGGCGCTGAAGTACCGGCCGATCGCGCTGTGAGCCGTTGGCCGAGTCAGGCGGCCGGCCGCGGCCTGTTGTGCGGCCGCTTCGGCAGGCTCAGAGCAACCGGTCGGGCGCTGTTCCCCTCTTTCCGGGAAAGCGCCTCAAGGGGGAAGCACCGTGGGTTGGTCACGTATCACGATCGTCACGGTCGCCGTGGTGTGCGGCGGGACGGTGGTGTGCGGTGTCGGCGCCTCCGGTACCGCGGCGGCCGACGACGGCAGCCGCGCCAAGAAGAAGGTGCAGCTGCTCTTCCAGTCCGACGGCGAGCGGCCTGGTGAGCTCGTCTACCTCGAGGTGGTCGGCGTCGCCACGCGGCACGAGAAGGTCGTCGCGAGGTCCCCGGCCTTCGCTCACGCGGTCCGGCTCACCTACCAGCGGGACCGGATGGCGGAGCCCTCGTGGGGCCTCAGCTACAGCGCGCTGGGCCGGATCTCGATGAAGGCCAAGCGCGGTACGTACCCGCTCACGGTCTCGATCGCCGGCCGCGTCGTGGACCGGGGAACGGTCGACGTGGTGGCGTCGCCGCGGCCGTCGTTCGAGGTGAGTGATTCCGTGGAGGGTGCGCGCCCCGGCGCGTCGGTGGGGCTGTCCTTCGACGACCTGTATCCGGGGGAGACCGGCAGTTCCTTCACCGTGCACTCGAAGGCGTTCAAGGCGCCGGTCCCGCTCAAGCATGACCAGCACGGCGGGTACTGGAACATTCCCCGGATGTTCGAGGCGCTGCCAAGCGTGCGGCCGGACGCCAAGGACGGTACGTACAAGGTGGTGCTGACCGGCCCGGACGGGCGGCGGATCGCCGAGCGTCGGCTCACGGTACGGGCCGCCCGGCCCGGCGACTCCGACTACAAGGGCAGGGCGCGCGGCCCCGAGTTCTTCGGGCAGCACAGCGACCTCGGCAGGTCCCCCCGCCACTTCCGCGTCACGGCCGGCGGCCGCATGAAGGTGATGTGGCAGGACTTTGCGCCCGACCCGGGGGAAGAGAGCCGTCTGACCGCGACCTCCCCGGCGTTCGAGGAGCCGGTGCGGCTGAAGCGGTACGACAGCAAGTCCGTCGACGGCTCCGACCCGATCTTCTACGGTCTGGCCAGGGTCCGGTCCGGCCTGGACAGCGGCAGCTATCCCGTGACGGTCGTCAGCCACCACGGGCGGGTCAAGCGGAGCAACCGGCTCGTCGTGACGGCGGCTCCGGGGTACCACAGCAGCAAGCCGGGGCACGACGGCGACAAGCCGGGGCACGACCGCGACAAGCCGGGGCGGCAGAGCGATCACGCGGGCATCCCGGCCATGGCGGTCATCGGCGCCGGTGCCGGCGCACTGGCGGTGGGCGCGGCCGGCGTGCCGCTGGTCCGGGCCCGGCGCGCCCGGACCGGCGATTCCCGCTGATCCGCACGGAGGCTTCCCCGGAACGCGGCTGAACGGGCGGGAGCCGTAGGTCGGGGGCCGGGGAGGGCCAGGTTCCCTGCCGTGGCTACCGTGGCTCCAGCACCCCTCGAACCGCCCCCTGGAGAACCCCCCGTGCCCGTACCCCTCGGCGAGGACGTGGTGGCGCTGCTGCG
This sequence comes from Streptomyces sp. NPDC048483, assembly GCF_040651455.1. Classification (NCBI taxonomy): domain Bacteria; kingdom Bacillati; phylum Actinomycetota; class Actinomycetes; order Kitasatosporales; family Streptomycetaceae; genus Streptomyces; species Streptomyces sp. NPDC048483. The sequence continues at coordinate 49,747 of NZ_JBEZJZ010000029.1, read as the reverse complement.
CCGCCCCAGCACCTGCTACATCGCTACCACGATGCCCGACGGCTCGCCCCAGCTCACCCAGACATGGGTCGACACCGACGGCGAGCACGTCCTGATCAACAGCGTCGAGTCGCATCAAAAGACCCGAAACATCGCGCGTGACCCGCGGGTGGCCGTCGCAGTCGCCGACCCCTCGGAACCTGCCTCCTACGTCCAGATCCGCGGCCGTGTGGTGCGTGTGACCACCGAGGGAGCGGTCGACCACATCGAGGCGCTCGCGCAGAAGTACCTCGGCGGGCCCTACCCATGGTTCGGCGGCCGCGACCAAGTCCGGGTGATCTATGTGATCCAGCCCGAACGGATCAGCAGCCCCCGCGGCTGACAAGGGCCGACGCCATGACGTGAGTTGCCGATGCGTGATGAGGCCTGGAGGAACCCCGAACCGGCGCGTGCGCGCGCCGGCCTTCCGGGCCCGCCGTACGGGACGTCCTGCGGGCGATTGCGCCGCGCGCACGATGCTGCATGCTTTCGGTGGTCGGCGGAGGTGACGAGGGGGACGGGAATGAGTGCACAGGCCAGCTGCGGGCGGGTCCTGCTGGTGGACGACGACGCCGCGATCCGGCGGTCGCTGGGGCGTGGGCTGCGGTTGAAGGGGTTCACCGTCGACCTGGCCGACGGAGGCCGTAGCGCGCTGGCGAAGGTGGCGGAGGAGGGGCCGGATGTCGTGGTCCTGGATATCTCGATGCCCGATCTCGACGGCATCGAGGTGTGCCGGCACCTGCGGGCGGACGGCAACGACATACCGGTGCTGATGCTGTCCGCCCTGGACGAGGTGGCGGACCGGGTGGCGGGGCTGCAGGCCGGTGGAGACGACTATCTCGTCAAACCCTTTGCCCTGGATGAGCTGGTGCTGCGGCTGCACGCGCTGTTGCGCCGGCGGCCACCGGCTGCCACCGACGCCGTACGGGTCGGGGGCCTGGTGCTCGATGCGGCCGCGCGCACCGTCCGCCTCGACGACAGGCCGGTGGAACTGACCCGGCGTGAGTTCGAGCTGCTCGAAGTCCTGGCCCGTAACGCCGGCCTCGTACTGACCCGCGACCAGCTGCTGGACCGGGTGTGGGGCTATGACTTCGAGGTGCGCACCGACGCGGTCGACACCTTCGTCAGCTATCTGCGCCGCAAGCTGGAGACGGGCGGACGGCCCCGGATCGTGCACACGGTGCGCGGCGTCGGCTTCGTCCTGCGCGCCGACGAGGGCAGCGGGAGCGGCGAGAGCAGTAAGGCCAGGGGGAGCGGCGAGGGGAAGTGCCGGTCGTGAGGTTGTCCACCAGGATCGCGATCGTGGTGGGGGCCGTGGTGCCCCTGCTGGTGGTGGCCTCGGGCTGGGTGCTGGTGGGCCTGGTCGGCAAGGATCTGCATGCGCAGGCCGACCAACGGCTCGGCGAGCGTGCCCACAGCATCGCGTCGGCGGCCCGCGGTGTGCTGCGTGCCGCTTCGAAGGACCGGCCTCGCGCCGAGCAGGCTCACCAGCGCAAGCTGTTCACCGCGGCGTTGGACATCGGTATCCGCCTGAGTGGCCCGGACGGCACCGTCATGGACGGCCCGCAACCCGACGCCTCCGTGCACCTGCCGCCGGCCGGGACCGGACATCCGGTCACCGTCCGCTCCCGTGGCAAGACATGGCGCGCACTGACCGTACCGGTGACCACCGGCCGACCCGGTGTGGCGGGGACGCTGTGGCTGTTCTCCCCGGAGTCCGCGCGCCAGGCGCAGATCCAGCTGGTACGCGGCCGGGTGATCACCGTTGCACTGCTCGCCGCGCCTCTGTCCGCGGGCCTGGCCTGGGCGCTGGCCGCGGGGGCGTCCCGGCCGCTGCGGCGCCTGCAGCAGCGCACCAGCGGCCTCGACCCGCACACAAGTGCCGCCCGGCTGGAGCACACACCGACCCGGATCACCGAGGTCGATGACCTCGCGCAGACCCTGCAGACGTTCCTCGCACGCTATGACGAACAGGCCACGCGCACCGCCGAGGCCCTGGCCACGGCCCGCTCCTTCTCCGCGGCCGCATCCCACGAGCTGCGCACCCCGTTGATGAGCATGCAGACCAGCCTCGACATCCTCGACGCCTTCCACGACCTCGACCCCGCCGACCATGCGGAGACCGTGGACGACCTACGGCGCGGCCACGCCCGGCTGCTGGGCCTGCTGGTGATGCTGCGGGCGCTCGCCCAAGGTGACCTGGTCGAGGCGGACGCGTTCGCACCCGTCGACCTGGCCGACCTGGCGGACGCGGCCGTGTCCGACCTGCGCCGCACGCATCCCGAGGCCGAGGTGACGCTCGACGGCGCGCCGGGCCTGACGGTGCTCGGATGGCAGCCGGGTCTGCGGTCGATGCTGGACAACCTCCTCGCCAACACCCTGACGCACGGCCGCTCCGCGGACGACCGGGCCCATGTCGCCGTACGGCTGCGCGCGGACCGCGACAGCGACACCCCCGCGGTCGTGCTCACCGTGGACGACCAGGGGCCCGGGGTGCCACCGGAGCAGCGGCAGACGATCTTCAGGCGCTTTCACCGTCGCGCCGACAGCCCCGGGTCGGGTCTGGGCCTCACGCTCGTCGCCCAGCAGGTCGACCTGCACCGCGCCCAGTTGCGCGTCCTCGACGGCCCTGGTGGCAAGGGGACCCGATTCGAGATCACCGTTCCCCTCGCACATCCGGAACAGCCCGCTGTGGTGGTGCCGCAGCACCGGGACTGGCTGTCGGACACCGCTCAGCAGCGACAGCAACAGCGACAGGAAATTCACAAAGTAGGTCCCTAGCTTGCTCCTGGCGGCGTCGGCAGCGTGCCCACGCCCGCGAGGAGGAGGCCCCGTGCACACCAGCGGCATCGCAGTCCCGGCCGAGATCACGAGGGGTGAGTCGCGGATCGGCGTGTTTCTCTCCACCGCGTCCACCTCGCTCGCCGCGGCCGGTCTGGCAGTGGCCGTCTTCATCTGCGGGGTCCTGGTCACCGAGGACGGCAGCGGGGTGCGCGTCGAACGGCCCGCCACGACGGCGACCGCGGCGACCGCCCCGCCTCGGTGAATCCCTGGGTGTCTCTGGATGTCCCTGGGCATCTCTGGCTGCCCAACCGCCCGGAAGCAGCGAGGGGCAGCTGATGAGGCAGCTGATGAGGCTCACAAAGAAACCACAAGAACCGCTCCTACCTTCGCTCTCACGCAGCCCGCGCCGGTCCCCGCACGGGGCGGGCCGCGGGCCGTACCCGGGAAGTACAGAGAACGGAGACACTCATGCAGCGTCGCAAAGCGACCATGGCAGGGGCCCTCGCGGGCCTCGTCATCGCCACGACGGCAGCCGTGGCGCCCTCCTACGCCGCCGACAGTGCGAGCCCCGCCAAGCCGGTCTCCGCGGCCGCCCACGCGAAGGGCCCCAAGGGTGATGGGGCCAAGAAGCTGTGCCGTCGGGTGCCCAAGCTGGAGAAGCGGATCGACAGGCGGATCACGCGCATGGAGGGCACGGTCGGCACGCGTGGCTCGATCAAGTTCCTGGAAGCGCGTATCGCCAACGCCAAGAAGGCCGACCACACCGCCATCGCCACGTTCCTCGGCGACCGGCTCACCACCCGCAAGGGCCTTCTGGCGGCCCTCAAGAAGAAGAAGCCCGACCTGAAGGACGTCGCCACCTGGTGCGAGAAGAACAAGGGCGGCGTGAAGGACAAGGCGGCCCCCACGTCATGACCCACCGCCGGCGCCTGTCCGTACTGGTGGCGGCCGCTGCTCTGGCGGTGCCACTGCTGGCCACCACGGCCTGCTCGTCCTCCACCACACCGGACAAGGCACCCCCCACGCCCGGCAGCAGTTCCCCGGCCTCGCCCGATCAGCTCGGGAAGATGCAGAAGAAGGTCGACGACGCCGAGCACGCCGTCGATTCGGCGGACGCCAACGGCAACGCCGACAACTCCGGAAACTGACACCCGGCGCCTCCGCCAGGCCAAGGTGCCCGGCGTGGGCGCCGGCAGACGATGCCAGACGCTTCTCGACCTCGCGCACCATGAAGCTGACTTGACGCCCTCTCAGGCCCTGCGGCTGGTCGCGGGCATCCTGGATCACGGGCCATCGCCTCCGCCCACCTCCCGACGCATCCCAGCCGCTCTCGGTCCGCACTCTGATCCGGACGCGAGTGTGTGGGTCGGGGCGCGGTCGCCGATATCGTGGCCGTTCAGCGCAATGGCCCGGGCCAGGCATTGGCGAGCCGAGGGGAGGGCGGCATGACTGTGGTGACGCGCTTGGTCGCTCACGCCGATCTGGACGATGTTGCTACGGACGCTCGGCAGATGTCGGTGTCGGTACGGCTTGTGGCCGTACTTGCGGACGGCCGCAGCCTGGTGCTGCTCGACGATCGCGGCTGGAGCTCCTCGCTGCACGGCGGCGGAGTGGACCTCCGGGCGTGGATCTCGGCCGAGGACGTCGAGAGGACGGCCCGGGCGGTGGTCGGGCCGGACGAGCCGAGCGACGGCGAGACGCCTGAGCAGGCGGCGGCCGGCCACTGGGGTTCCCTGGCCGCCATCTTCGGGCGGCAGGGTGTGGAGGTGGACCCCCGAGAGCTGGAGCGGCTGGCGCATGATGTCGTGCTCAGCGAACGCCTTCGAGCATGGATCGCCAGAGCGGCTCAACGCTAGTCACACACTGCACTGATGGGAACCCGGTGTTCGAGCTGGGCACGTCCCCGCACAGCTGCGTGGCGTTACGGTTCATGGGGATTGGCCCGAACACCGGAGGCGAGGGAGCGCCCACGGTGTGGGTGGAAGTGGCGCACCAGATGCGGATCCGGCTGTAGGGCCTGTTCCGAAAGTGCTGTGGCCTGGGAGCATGGTGCGATGGAACGTATTCGGCAGACGGTCAGTTCCGGGTCGCCACTCGAACCGCACATCGGATTTTCGCGGGCAATCCGCAAAGGGGCGCATGTTGCGGTTGCCGGCACCGCTCCCATCGGGGATGACGGGTCGACGGTGGGGCAAGGCGACGTCATGCACCTTCGTTGAGGTCTCACGTTTCATCGATCCGGACCGGCTCGTCGAAGTAGAGCTCGACGCCGTCCTCGACCAGCTTCCGAAAGCGCTGGTCGCAGCCGGACGACGACGACATTGCTGAAGCCGTACGCGGTATCAGGAGTCAACCGCTGGAGCGGGATTGTGTCCGCGATCGCGCGGCGGACCGTCTTTTTGGCCAGGACGGCCAGGACGGCCAGGACGGCCAGGACGGCCAGGACGGCCAGGACGGCCAGAACGGCCAGAACGGCCAGGACGGCCAGGACGGCCAGGACCCCGGACCTGCGGAGTGCTCCTCGTCCTCGACCACGAAACGCACGCTGCCGTCGAGGACGAAGAAGGTCTCGTCTTCGCGGTCGTGCCTTCACCGGGTTCCAGGTTGAGGCGGTGCCCGGGGGCGGGTGGGCTCGGGCCCAGATTCAGTCCCCGCCCGTGGGTTGGGACGCCGATCGCTCCGGGCGAGCCAGTTCCTGCGGTACGGCCGCGCGGAGGGCCGCGGCGATTGCGGCGACTGCCGGATGTCGTGCGGTGCCGCTTCGAAAGGCGATCTTGGTCCGCCTGTGGAGGGACAACCGGGTCAGCGTGACGTCGGATCGGGGGTCCACCACTGCGAGTTGCGGGACAAGGGCAACGCCCTGGCCCGCTGCGACGAGGGCCAGCACGGTGGTGAATTCGTCCACCTGGTGCCGGACGCGTGGGGTGAATCCAGCGGCTTGGCAGGCCCGGACGGTCATCGCGTGGCACAACGTTCCCGGGTTCGCTGTGATCCAGGCCGAGTCCTTCCAGTGCCCGATCACAGGGCCGCCAACTGGTTCCCGCGGTGCGGGTGACGCTGATGCGAGGTACATGAACTCGCTGCACAGAGGTTCGGCCGCCAGGCCGGGTTCGGCAGATGACGGCACGAAGTCGTATTCATGGATCAACGCAACGTCCAGGTCCCCCGCGCGCAGGGCGTTGGCGGCCCCCGCCGGATCAATCTCCAGGACCATGGGTTCGAGGCCCGGATGCTGACGGGCGAGGGAGTTCAGCGCCGCGAGGACCATGGTCCGGGCGGCGGTGGGGAAGGTGCCGATCCTTACCGAGCCCGCCAGACCGTGGCGAGTGTCGGCCAGCTCTGCGGCGGCCTGTTCCAGGCGTTCAAGGACAGCCTCTGCGTGGTGGACCAGGTTCTTCCCGGCCGGGGTGAGAGTGACCCTCCGGCCTGTGCGCTCCAGAAGGGGAACTCCTGCTTCGCGTTCGAGGGCGCTGAGTTGCTGGGAGACCGCCGATGGGGTGAACGCGAGCGCATCGGCGACGGCAGCGATGGTGCCGCGCAGGGACAGTTCCCGCAGCAGGCGCAAACGCCGAACATCGAGCATCAGCTCAGCTTACGCTCTGCCTCAGGAATGCGAACTGGACCTACATGATCTGCCAACGTCACCCTCGTACCCATGACTCAGCACCCGTTCCTGCACGGAATTCACGTACCGCTCATCACGCCGTTCACTGCCGAAGGACGCATCGCGGAGGACTCCCTCGAAGAACTCGCCCGTGACGTACTGGACGCGGGCGCCACCGGCATCGTCGCACTCGGGACGACCGCCGAGGCCGCGGTGCTCGATGCCGAAGAGAAGGCCGCGGTCATCAACGTATGCGCCCGGGTCTGCCGGGAACGCGACGCGGCCCTGATGATGGGCGCCGGCACCAATGACACCCGGGCCAGTGAAAGGGCTCTGGCGGAGCTCACACAGTGGCCGGAGGTCTCCGCCGCGCTGGTGCCCGTCCCCTATTTCACCCGTCCCTCGCAGGCCGGTGTCCTCGCGCACTTCACCCACCTGGCACACACCAGCCCCCTGCCCCTGGTCGTCTATCACATCCCCTGTCGCACCGGGCAGTCGCTCAACGCATCCGACCTGCGATCGTTGGGCCGACTCCCCGGCGTCGTGGGGACCAAGCTGGCGCAGACCGGCATCGATCAGGAGACCGTGGACCTGCTCGGCGACCTTCCGCCCGACTTTGCGGTTCTGGCCGGAGAAGACCTGTCGCTGTCCCCCTTGCTGGCGCTCGGCGCGGCAGGCGGCATCATCGCCTCAGCTCACCTGGCCACCGGCCGGTTCGTGGAATTGGCCGCCGCCTGGCACCAAGGCGACCTCTCGCGGGCCCGGGACCTCGGGCACGCCCTGGCGAGGCTGTCGGCTGCGGCCTTTTGCGAGCCCAACCCCACCGTGATCAAGGGCGTGTTGCATGCACAGGGCCGCATTCCCACCCCGGCCGTACGTCTGCCGCTGCTGCCCGCGTGCCGCAACTCGGTGGTGGAGGTGCTGAAGTGCCTGGCTGACCTGGGCGAATAGCTACTTGCTCAGGAGAGGGCGTTCTGCGGGGCCTGGGCGGGACTCGTAGTGTGTGAAGGCAGGTGGACGTTACGGGGCAGCCGCTACTTCTCCAGGCGGGACAGGTCGGGTGCGCGGTCGCCCACGGCCTCCGGGACGGCCTGGCTGATCGACTTCATCTGCTCGGCGGAGAGCCGCACCTTTAACGCCCCGCTGTTCTCGTCGAGGTGGGGGCGGCGGCGCATGCCGGGGAGGGGGATCACGGTGTCGGGCTGGGCCAGCAGCCAGGCGAGTGCCAGTTGCGCCGGCGTGCAGCCGATGTTCGCGGAGAGCGCCCGTATGCGCCGGACCAGCTCCAGGTTGGCTGAGAGGTTCTCTCCCTGGAAGCGTGGCTGACCGCGCCGGACGTCGTCGGCGGCCATGGTGTCCACAGAGGTCAGGGCGCCCGTGAGGAGGCCACGCCCGAGGGGTGCGTACGCCACCAGCGCGACGCCGAGTTCACGGGCCGCGGGCAGGATCTCCCGTTCCAGGCCACGCGTCCACAGCGAGTACTCGCTCTGCAACGCCGTGACCGGGGCTGCGGCACAGGCCCTGCGGAGGGTGTCGGCACTCACCTCCGACAGGCCGATGCAGCGCATCTTTCCCTCGGCCACCAGCTCGCCCATGGCGCCGACAGTGTCCTCGATCGGGACGTCGGGGTTGCGGCGGTGGAGGTAGTAGAGGTCGAGGTGGTCCACCCCAAGGCGCCGCAGTGACGCCTCGCAGGCCGTCCTGGCATACGCGGGGGTCGAGTCGATCCGGCGTGCCCGGGGATCGGCGGACCGGACGACGCCGAACTTGGTGGCAAGAAATACCTCGTCGCGGCGACCTGCGATGGCCCGCCCCACGAGTTCCTCGTTGGTGTGCGGGCCGTACATGTCGGCCGTGTCGAGGAACGAGATGCCCCGGTCGAGTGCCCGGCGGATCGTCGCGACCGACTCCGTCTCGTCAGCCGACCCGTAGAAGTCGGACATGCCCATGCAGCCCAGGCCCATCGCCGACGCAAGCGGACCGTCATGGCCCAGCCGCTTCTGCAACATCGCCATCCCCTTTCTCCCGTTGCCCTCCATCGGGCAGCGGTCTTCTCTGCGGCCCTCCACGACTCCTATGCTCAGTAGGGGAGTTGGCCATACCGGGCCGGAAGAAGGGCGCCGATGCTCCGGGACATCACGAACGGCTGGACGCACCACTCCTTCGCCTCCCCTGCGGCGTTTCGCCTCCCGTACCTACCCGACCACGCGTCTCTGGCCCGTCGCATACATGAAGAATTGCTCGACGGCCCTGGCTTCACCGTGGTGACGGGTACGCCCATCGCCACCATGAGCACGCAAGACGCCCAGGAGTTCAGCGAGTCGATGCTTCGCCACCTCGGCGAGCCGCTCCCGCAGGGCCGCGGTACGGACACCGCCCTCGCGTGGCTGGTCCGGGACGAGGGCCTCTCGGCGTACATCGACGACCGCCGTTTCCACGAGAACGCCTACACCTCCAAGTCGCGCGGTTACCTGCATCTGCACAACGACCAGGCTGTCCAGCCCTTCGGACAGGAACCCGACAGCATCGCCCTCCTCACCCACCGGAAGGCCGAACAGGGCGGCGCATCCGTGCTGGTGGACGGCTGGACAGTGCACCGGGCGCTGTGCGAGGAGTTCCCGGAGGTACTGCACCTGCTCGGCGCCCCGTTCCCCTTCGACCGCCGCCACGTCACGCCTCCGGGAGCACCGCCCGTGGTGTGGGCGCCGGTGTTCGCGCAGGTCGGTGGTCGCCTTCACGTCCGCTGCAACGTCAAGCGGATCGAGACCGCCACCGAGCTGACCGGCGAGCCACTCCCGCCCGACAGGAGGGCGGCCCTGGACACTCTGCGACAGGTGCTGGCCCGCCCGGAACTCAAGATCACGACCCTGCTGGAGGAGGGCGACTGTCTCGTCATCGACGACCGCCGTGTCCTGCACGGCCGTACGTCCTACGAGGACCACAGTGACCCCGCCCGCCGACGGTGCCTCGTCCGGGTCATGCTCCGGCGGCACCAGCCCACGCGCACCACCTGACCCCGGCATCGCCGCTGGTCGGCAGGCGGCAGGTGGGTGGTGGGACCGCAGGCCGGCGACGGCTGGGGCGATGTCGTTCAGTGTGGCGGGCCACTGACCGCGGAAAAGTTTCCAGAACCTGCCGGTCGCGCGGCAGGCGATGAGTTCTCGCCGGCTCAGGAGTCGATCCCAGTGCAGGCGGATTCCGCACCCGAAAGGCAGCACCATGGGCAAACTGATCGTTACCGCATTCGTCACCTTGGACGGCATCATGCAGGCCCCCGGCGGCCCGGGCGAGGATGTCGACGATGGCTTCGAGCACGGCGGCTGGCAGGTCCCGTACGTCGACGACGACTTCATGGGCCTGATGAGAGGGGTCTTGGAGCGGACCGCCGACCATCTCCTGCTCGGCCGGAAGACCTACGACATCTTCGCCGCCCACTGGCCCCGCGTCACCGACGAAAACGACCCGATCGCCGTGAAGCTCAATGCCATGCCCAAGTACGTCGCCTCGCGCACCCGGAACACGCTGGAGTGGCACAACTCCCATCTGCTGAAGGGCGAGGCCGCAGAGTCCGTCGCACGGCTCAAGGAGCAGCTCGACGGCGTGATCATGACGCAGGGCAGCAGCGACCTCATCCACACCCTGCAGCAGCACGACCTCGTCGATGAGTACCGGCTGCTCGTCAACCCGGTGATCATCGGGACCGGCAAGCGGCTCTTCGCCAACGGTGCCGCCCCTGCGGCCTGGACGCTCGCGGAATCCCGCGCCACCAGCGTGGGCGTGCAGTACTGCGTCTACGAACGGGCAGGGAAGCCCGAGTACGGATCCTTCATGCTGGACGAACAGGAGTGAGCGCTCAGGCCCGGGCGTAGTCGGCGAGGGCCGGTTCGAGCAGGGCGAACGCCTGGACGGTCTCGTCCTCGAGGACCGCTGCGATCTCCGGGTTGGTGCGGCCTGCGAGGGTGAGGTCCTGGATGCGGCGGAACAGGACGCGGTGCACCCCGCCGAGCAGGGACGCGGCCGTGCGGGGAGTGATGGCGTCGGCGGGGGCAGCGGTGGCCTCGGCGAGGGCGGCGGTCAGGGCGTCTTCGCGCTGGTCGTGCAGGCCGCGCAGGCAGGCCGAGAGGGTGGGGCTCTCCACGATCATGCGGGTGAACTCCGGGCCGGCGAAACCGGAGACCGGGTCCTGTGCGGTGACCGCGGACAGGAAGGCGCGGCGCAGCGCCGAGAGGGCGGATTCGCCGGGTTCGCGGGCGGCGACGGTGCGGGCCAGGCCGGTGACGAACTCGTCCTGCTGGTCCAGGGCCAGGTCTTCCTTGCGCGGGAAGTAGTTGGTCACGGTCTTCTTGGCGACGCGGGCGGCGTCCGCGATCTCGGTGATGGTGGTGCGCTCGAAGCCCTGCTCGATGAAGAGCCTGGTCGCCTGGTCGGAGATCAGCTGCCGCGTCTCGCGCTTCTTGGTCTCGCGCAGGCCCGTCGGCGCGGCGCCCGTCGTGGTGCTCGACTCGATACCCATGGGGAAATCTTACCCTCGTTGTACTTTTATATTGACACCCCTCTTGCCTCCTGCGTAAATTTACGCCCGTCGTAATTTTCCCTGTGGGGGAGCGCTGCTGCGTCACCCGCTCGTCGGCGGTGCGGCGCACGGAGCCCGTTCCATGACCACCCATGTGTGAGAACCACGCGACCACGTACGACGGAGGACTGTTGCTGAACGTCACTGCTGTTCCCGCGGCGCCCGGGCAGACCCGGCCGGCCCGCGACCGCATCGGCGCGCCGGTCGCCGCCCCGCTCCCGGCCGACGCCGAGGTGCGTGGTGGCTGGGTCACCGCGCCGGGCGCCCGGGACGGTGCGGTGATCTACGTGCACGGCGGAGGATTCGCCCACAGCATGCCTGAGGCCGAGCGCGTGATGGCGTACCGGCTGTCGAAGGCCACCGGCCGCCCGGCCCTGCGGGTGGACTACCGGCTGGCGCCGGCCCACCCCTACCCCGCGGCGCTCGAGGACGTGCTGGCCGCCTGGCGGAGCGTGCTGGACGAGGGCGTTGCCGCCTCGGAGGTCGTCTTCGCCGGCGAGTCGGCGGGCGCCACCCTGGTGCTGTCCGCCCTGCTGGAGATCAAGCGGGCCGGCGGTCCGCAGCCCGGTGCCGCGGTCGCGGTCTCGCCCGTCACCGACTTCACGCTGACCGGTGCGTCGCTGTCCGCCAACGACGGCAAGGACGTGCTCAGCCACGCCGTTCTCCGCTCCATCGGCACCCAGTACCTGGCGGGCGCGAGCGCTCAGAAAGCGCCCCAGTCGCCGCTGTTCGGCGACCTGCGCGGGCTGCCGCCGCTGCTGGTCGCCGTCGGTACGGACGAGGTGCTCCTGGACGACGCCCGCCGCTTCGCCGAGGCGGCCGACGCCGCCGGGGTGAGCGTGCACCTGGACGAGTACGAGGGCATGCCGCACGCCTTCCACCTGTCCGAGCAGGGCGAGGTGCTGCTGGAGCGGATCGGGCGGTGGCTGGCGGACCCGGTCCGCGAGTTCACCGTCAGCGGTCCGGACGCGGGGCCTTACGCGCTGGCGGACGGACCTGACGGGGCACTGTGGTTCACCCTGGTCCACCAGGACGGGATCGGCCGCAGAGACATCAACGGCCACGTCACGCTCACCTCCGTCGGCGCGGGCCCGACGATGATCGCCCAAGGGCCCGACGGCGCCCTGTGGTTCACCGAGTACCGTGCGCATCGCGTCGGCCGGATCACCATGGACGGCGAAGCCTCCTCCTTCGCTCCGCCGACGGCCGCCGGCGGTCCGTACGGCATCGCCCCCGGGCCGGACGGAGCCATGTGGTTCACGCTGTCCGGCGCAGACCGCATCGGCCGGATCACCATGGACGGCGACATCACCGAGTACCCGGCACCGGGCGCCTTCCCGTCCGCCCTCACCGCGGGCCCCGACGGCGCGCTGTGGTTCACCCTCAACCAGGGCAACGCGATCGGCCGGATCACCACCGACGGCCGGACGTCCGCCTACCGGCTGCCGACCGAGGCCGCCGCTCCGGTGGGCATCACCGCCGGACCGGACGGGGCGCTGTGGTTCACCGAGATCGGCGCGGGACAGATCGGGCGCCTCACCGTGGACGGCACCGTCACCGAATTCCCCCTGCCCGACCGTCAGGTGCGACCGCACGCCCTCACCACCGGCCCCGACGGGGCGCTGTGGTTCACCGAATGGGGCCGCGGCCGGGTCGGACGCATCACCACCGACGGCCGGATCACCGCATACGACCTGCCCCGCTCCACCTGCGAACCGCACGGCATCGTCCAGCACCGCGGCGCACTGTGGTGCGCCCTGGAAACCGGCTCCCTGGCCAGGATCGAGGTGTCCCTGTGACAGCTCCCACCCCTGCCGCCGCTCCCGACGCCCCGCCGACATCGAGGCCGCCGCGGACAGGGAGTTGACGTGACCCACGCCCGTCAGACCCATCACGCCCATCACGCCCATCACGCACCAGAACCGAACACGACGAAAGGAACCCCTTTGCCCCGGACGGCCTTCGACGCAGGAGCCGAATTCGACCGCCAGGTCCGCAACCTGACCGACCTCGGATACCCCGCGTTCTCCGGCCTCGGCCCGGAGCGGTTCGCCGCCCTGGTCGCCCCGCTGCGCGACTGCGCCGTGGCAGCCTCGGCAGCGTCGGACAGCCGGTGCGAACCCGAGTCCGGCCGCGTGCCGTTCCTGCTGGTCGTCACCCGGAACGCGGCCCCGATCGAGGAGACGATGCCGCGCACCACCCTGCACGGCGGGCGACTGCCCGGATTCGTCGACCGGTCCTTCGAACCCGGCGCCCTCGAACGGTTCGTCGCCACCGAGGAGACCGGACTCCCCGGCCAGGACGCCTATCTGCTGTGCGACGTCGAACGCGGCGAGGAATTCTGTGGCGCCGTCCCCAACGACGCCATGAACGTCATCGCCGAAAGAGACCGCACCCTGCTCACCATCGAGGAAGGGATCGCACTCCTCACCCATTTCCCGCAGGTGCTGGTCAAGAACAAGTGCTTCTCCCTGGGCGGTTCGCGGAGCGGCGACCGCAGGGTCCCGGCCATCTGGATCAGCCAGAAGGCACCGAAACTCGGCTGGTGCTGGGCGGGCAACCCGCACACCTGGCTCGGCATGGCCTCGGCGGGCACCCGCCGCGCCCTCTCATAGGGGAGCCCCACGGAGCCTGGGCCGGGAGCCGAGGGCACGCAGAGGAGCATGAGGGCAGGGCCTCTTGGACGCGGCCGTAGCGGATCTTGCGCCCTTTCTTCGTGCCGAGGAAGCGCCGCAACTGCTGCTGTGCGGTGCGGCCCTGCTGTGCGGGCTGGCGCTGGAAGGTCTGCAGGGCGCGCAGGTCGCCCTCCGCCCGGATGAGCTCCGTCACCCGTGTCACCCCCAGCGCGCGGATGAGCTCGTCCTCCAGATCCGCCGCGCAGACGAAGAACCCTTGCTGTGTTGCACTGGCCCGCTCCCACCCGCGGGCGTAGTAGCGACGCTCCGCCTCGTCGCACAGTCCCGTGAGGCGGAGGCCCAGGCCGGGTGGCCCGAGGAGGCGGGCGAAGCGCCCGACGCTCATCGCACCGCCCATCGGCAGGACGCAGATCCCTTCGGCTGCCAGGTCCCGGCCGCGGCTCTCGGCCAGCGCGCTGACCGCTGCGACATCGCTCGGCCCTTCGAGCAGGACGGCCGCCCGGACGGGCAGCCGCGCGGCCAGCTCGTGCGCGGGATCGCCGGGGCCACCGGCCGCCCACGCGGTGACCGCCTCACGGAACGCCCCCATGTCAGCCATGGGGCGAGTCTCCGCCCTTTCCGGCCGCCACGGTAGGGAATTTCCGCCGGCGCGTCGATCGGCGGTGAGCAGTCGGGCCCGACGGTCCGAACCAAGGAGGAGGCTGCCGCCAGGTGCGGCCCGAGGTGGCCAGGAAGGCGCGGCCCGTGTCCGGCGCCCGTCAGCTGCCCCGCAATTCCTCCAGCACCGGAGCGAACGCGTCCAGGAACGGGTCAAGGACGGTGATGTACGAGAACCCGAAGCGCTCCCGCCGCTCCCGAAGCTGCTCGGCCATCTGGGCGGGTGTGCCGATCAGAAGGGTCGGGGCGTCCAGTACCTGGCCCAGCTCGGCGGGCTCCGGGCGCCCGGCGGGGCCGGCGAACCCCCGACGGCGCCGGACCCGGGAGGACAGCCGGGCACCACGTGACATTGCGCATCGACCTCGCCTGGCTCCTTCTGATCGCCGAACAGCACACCCCCTCCGACCCCCAGGTCACCGACTGGGGCGCCCTGGTGGCGGCCGTCAGCCGCCACGAAGCGGAGATATTCGGCGTCCCCGTCTACACCGAGCCGCCGGACCGTGCCGCGTCCCTGCTCCAACTCCTCATCCAGGTACCGGCGTTGGAGCGCTCGAATGCGATGTTCGCGACCGCCGTCGCCTACGGATATCTCGTCGCCGGCGGCCTGAAGGTCGCCACTTCCCCCGAGCGGGTCCGCGACCTCGCCCGCCTGATCAAGGACGGTACGGCCGACGTCCGCGCCGTCGCCGACGAACTGCGCACCTGGACGGTGTGAGCGCACGCCCCGTCAGCACGTCGCCCGCCCGGTCAGCACCTCGGTCGGCCGCTCAGCACGTCAGCCGCCCGGTCACGACGTCAGCCGACCGGCCGCCGCGCCCTCCCCAGCACCGCCGGGGACCACGGCAGCGTCGGCCCCCGCTCCGGCACCGTCAACCGCCGTACCCGCACCACCTCGAACCCCGCCGTGCGCAGCTCCGCGAGCGGATCCCGACAGGTGTGACAGCCGCCCATCAGCGGCGGCCACACCGTATGGTCCAGCGACCACTGCACCGCCGCCAGCCCCCGCCCCGGCGCCCGGCCGTGCTCGAGGAACCGCAGCTCGGCGCCGGGCCGCAGCACCCGCCGCAGCTCGGCCAGCGCCCGCCGCGCATCCCGTACGGAACACAGCACCAGCGACACCACCGCGCAGTCGAACGCCTCACTCTTGACCGGCAGAGCCTCCGCCACCCCCGGCACCAGATCCACCGGCACCTCCGCCTGCGCCGCGGCCGTCCGCGCCGCCTCCCGCAAGGTGGGCTCCGGCTCGATCGCCACCACCTCCGAGACCGTGCCCGGATAGCGCGCGAAGTTCAGCCCGCTGCCCGCCCCGACCTCGATGACCCGCCCGCTGACCCCCGCCAGCAGTTCGTCCCGCAGCGCCGCCACACCCGCGCGCCGGTCGGCGGCCGGCCCGTAGCACCGCGCGTACAGCCGGGCGAAGACCGGATGGTGCACCGTGGTCCGCGGAACGTTCCTGCGCTGCCACATGACGGCCCCTTTCGCCGGCGGTGTCCGCTCCTCCCCTCAGTTTCCCCACTGAGCAGGCGCCAAGTCCGCAGATGTGGCCGACCCGCCCAGCTCCGGCGCCAGCCACCCGCGCGCCGCGCCGCGGAAGGCGCTCGGCGGCAGCGCGCCGGAGCCTTCCGGGACCAGGCCCAGCAGCGGCGCGCCCGCCGCCTCCGGGAGGTCGGCGAGGTTGCAGCGGGCGGCGAGGCCGGGCGCGGCGGGCCAGCTGCCGACGACGACGCCGGGGCAGTGGAGGCCGTACGCGCGCAGGGCCAGCGCGGTCAGGGCGGTGGCATTGAGGGTGCCGAGGCCCGCCTGAACGACCACCAGGACCGAGGCCCTGGCCAGGCGGGCGGCGTCGGCGAGGGTGTGGCCGTCGGCGTCGAAGCGGACGAGGAGGCCGCCGGCGCCCTCGACCAGGACGAGGTCGTGCGAGGCGTCCAGCTTGGCGGCCGCGTCGGCGATGTCGCGGGGGAGCACCGGGGGCAGACCGGCCCGGGA
This sequence comes from Streptomyces sp. NPDC048483, assembly GCF_040651455.1. Lineage (NCBI taxonomy): Bacteria > Bacillati > Actinomycetota > Actinomycetes > Kitasatosporales > Streptomycetaceae > Streptomyces > Streptomyces sp. NPDC048483. The sequence goes on along the minus strand of NZ_JBEZJZ010000029.1, from coordinate 33,489 downwards.
GGCGGCCGTGGCGGGCGCCAACGGTTCGGGATAGCGGGCGAGTTCGACGGTGGTGACCGGACCGGCCAGCCGCTCGACCTCCGCCGCATCACCCGTCCCGTCGGCGGTCACCCCGGTCTGCGCCGGCTTGAGCACCGCCACCGAGCGGCCCTGCGCGAGCGCCGAGGCGGCGATCGCGGCCGTGGTCACGGTCTTGCCGATCTCCGTGCCCGTGCCCGTCACGAACAGCACCGACATCTTTTCGCCTCTCCTCTTGAGCTTCGGCCGTCAGCCTTCGCGCGCCGCGGCGCACACCGCGGCGCAGATGCGCGCCACATCGTCGTCACCGGTGATGTACGGCGGCATCGTGTAGATCAGATCCCGGAACGGCCGCAGCCAGACGCCCTCCCGGACCGCCGCCCGGGTCGCGGCCGCCATGTCCACCGCGTGGTCGAGCTGGACGACGCCGATCGCGCCGAGGACGCGCACCTCGCGCACCCCGGGGAGGTCCGCGGCCGCCGCCAGACCGTCCCGCAGCCCGGCCTCGATCCGTTTGACCTCCTGGGCCCAGTCCTGGGAGAGGAGAAGGCCGAGGGAGGCGTCGGCGACCGCCGCGGCGAGCGGATTGCCCATGAAGGTGGGCCCGTGCGCCAGGACGGGGAGCTCGCCCTGGGAGATGCCGTCGGCGACCTCCGATGTGCACAGCGTCGCCGCGAGGGTGAGATAACCGCCGGTCAGGGCCTTGCCGAGACACATGATGTCCGGTGAGATGCCCGCGTGCCCGGCGGCGAAGAGGGCGCCCGTACGGCCGAAGCCGGTGGCGATCTCGTCGAGGACGAGCAGGACGCCGTGCGCGTCGCAGGCCTCCCGCAGCACCCGGAGGTAACCGGGGGAGTGGAAGGACATTCCGCCCGCGCCCTGCACCACCGGCTCGACGATCACCGCCGCCAGCTCCTCGGCGTGGCGGCCGATCAGCTCGCGCAGATGCGCCGCATACGCCTCGTCGGGTGCGGCATCGAAGCCGGCCGGCGGCGCGTCCGCGAAGATCTGACGCGGCAGCACCCCCTGCCACAGCTCGTGCATCCCGCCGTCCGGGTCGCAGACGGACATCGGCTGCCAGGTATCGCCGTGATAGCCGCCCCGCCAGGTCAGCAGCCGCTGTTTGCGCGGCTTGCCGACCGAGCGCCAGTACTGCAGGCACATTTTGACGGCGACCTCGACGGACACCGAGCCGGAGTCGGCGAGGAAGACATGCTGCAGCGGCTCCGGGGTGATGTCGACGAGACGTTTCGCCAGGCGGACGGCGGGCTCATGGGTGAGCCCGCCGAACATCACATGGCTCATCCGCTCCAGCTGGCCGCGCGCGGCGTCGTTGAGCACCGGGTGGTTGTAGCCGTGTACCGCCGACCACCAGGACGACATGCCGTCCACCAGCTCGGTCCGCCCCTCGACGGGCTGCGCCAGCCGCAGCCGGACGCCGGACGCCGACTCCACCAGCAGCGGTTCGGCGCGGCCGGGCATCGGCCCGTACGGATGCCAGACGTGCTGCCGGTCGAGCGCGAGGAGTTCGCCGGGCGTGAGGGCCGGCTCAGGCATTGGGCGGAAGGTCGGTACCGGCGCCGCGGCGGCGTACGGAGACCAGGTCCCGGCGGGTGTCGTCGGAGGGGGGAGCGGAGACCGTGGCGGCCTCGTCGGTCCGGGGGGCGGCCTCGGCTTCCGTACGGTGCTCCGGCAGCGTCGTGGTGTCCGTGCCCTCGACCTCGAACCCGGCGTCCGCGATCATCGCCAGGTCGTCCTTGCCGGCCTGGCCCTCGCTGGTCAGATAGTCGCCGAGGAAGATGGAGTTGACCAGGTGCAGGGCGAGCGGCTGCAGGCTGCGCAGATGCACCTCGCGGCCGCCGGCCAGCCGCACCTCCACATCCGGGCAGACGAACCGGACCATCGCCAGGATGCGCAGCGCGCGCTGCGGGGTGAGGTTCCATTCCTTGGCGAGGGGGGTGCCCTCGAAGGGGATCAGGAAGTTCACCGGAACGGAGTCGGGGTCCAGCTCGCGCAGCGCGAAGACCACGTCGACCAGGGCGGCGTCGCTCTCGCCCATGCCGGCGATCAGTCCGGAGCAGGCGGACATGCCTGCCGCCTGGGCCTGCTGGACGGTGGAGACCCGGTCGGAGAAGTCGTGAGTGGTGCAGATGTCGCCGTAAGTGGCTTCTGAGGTGTTGAGGTTGTGGTTGTACGCATCGGCGCCCGCTTCGCGCAGCCGGCCGGCCTGACCGTCGGAGAGCAGCCCGAGACAGGCGCACACCTCGACGCCCTCGTTCTGCTCCTTGATGGCGGAGATGGTCTCCGAGACGCGGTCCACGTCCTTGTCCGTCGGGCCGCGGCCGCTGGCCACCAGGCACACCCGCTTGGCGCCGCCCGCCACGCCGGCGGCGGCCGCCTTGGAGGCGTCATCGGGCTTGAGCCAGGTGTACTTGAGGATCTCGGCCTTCGACCCCAGCCGCTGGGAGCAGTACGAGCAGTCCTCGGGGCACAGGCCCGACTTGAGGTTGACGAGATAGTTGAGTTTGACCCGCCGCCCGAACCACTGGCGGCGCACCTTTCCGGCCGCGGCCACGACATCGAGCAGTTCGTCATCGGACGTCGCCAGCACGGCGAGCGCCTCTTCGCGGGTCGGCAACTCGCGCCGCAGTCCCTTGTCCACCAGTGTGTTCAGCAGGTCCATGATGGTGATCCTGGCGTACGCCACCGCCCTCGGCCAAGGAGGATTCCCACAACACGGCGGGATCGGGGTGTGTGTATCACCACACCGTGTCCGTGCGGAACGACCGCTAACGTCTATCGACAGCCCACAATCGAGGCCGCGAGACGAGGCCGTGACGACAAGGACGCCGATGCTTCAGGACGCCGCCCCCTCGCCGCTGCGCGACGCCTCGCCCGCGACGCCCGACGAGCCCTCCCGGCGGGCGTCCGGCGCGGCCTTCGACTGGATCGACGAGGCGCGCGCCGCACGCCGGCGCGCCGGACTGGTCCGTACGCTGCGGCCCCGCCCCGCCGACTCCCCGCTGCTGGACCTCGCCGGCAACGACTACCTGGGTCTGGCCCGGCACCCCGAGGTCACCGGCGGCGCGGCGCGCGCCGCCCAGCGGTGGGGCGCCGGCGCGACCGGCTCCCGGCTGGTCACCGGCAGCACCGAGCTGCATGCCCAGCTGGAGGCCGAACTCGCCGCGTTCTGCGGCTTCGAGGCGGCCCTCGTCCTGTCCTCCGGCTACGCCGCCAACCTCGCGGCCGTCACCGCGCTCACCGACGCCGCGACCCTCATCGTTTCTGATGCGGGCAACCACGCTTCCCTGATCGACGGCTGCCGCCTCTCCCGCGCCCGCCGCGAAGTGGCCCCGCACGCCGACCCGGAGGCGGTACGCGCCGCGCTGGCCGGCCACGACGGCCGGGCGCTCGCCGTCACCGACTCGGTGTTCTCCGTCGACGGTGACGCCGCGCCGCTGCGCGCCCTCGCCGAGGCCTGCCGGGCACAGGGCGCCGCCCTCGTCGTCGACGATGCGCACGGCCTGGGGGTCCTGGGCGACGGGGGCCGCGGTGCGGTGGCGGCCGCCGGACTGGCCGGTGACGCCGACGTGGTGACCACCGTGACCCTCTCCAAGGCGCTCGGCTCCCAGGGCGGCGCGGTGCTCGGCCCGGCCCGGGTCATCGAGCATCTGGTCAACACCGCCCGGTCGTTCATCTTCGACACCGGGCTCGCCCCGGCGGCCGTCGGCGGCGCGCTCGCCGCGCTGCGGCTGCTGCGCCGCGAACCCGAGCGCGCCGCCCGTGCCCGCGAGGTCGCCCAGGAGCTGCACGCCCGGCTCACCGCCGCCGGTCTGACGGCGGTACGGCCGGACGCCGCGGTGGTCTCCGTACAGGCGCCCTCCCCGGAGCGGGCGGTCCGCTGGGCGGCCGACTGCCGGGAGGCCGGACTCGCGGTCGGCTGTTTCCGGCCACCGTCCGTACCCGACGGGATCTCCCGGCTGCGGCTCACCGCCCGCGCGGACCTGACGCGCGACCAGGTGGATACGGCGGTCGGTGTGATCACCGCCACCGCGCCGGCGCTCTGAGGTCCCTCCGGGCGCCCAAATACGGTCTCCCGTCGCAGAGTTCACCGCTTCGGGCGACAGAATCCGTACAACTCGGTGGATCGGCCACCACACCATCAGCAACGGTGGCAGCCTGGCGCGCACAGCACCGGTCCGTGGCCGTACGGGACACCCCTGCGGCCACGGCGGAAAAGGGACGGCGTCGCCATGGCAGACCACCAGGAATCCTCACTCACCCTGCCGAGCGTCCCGGCGTCGGTTCCGCTCGCCCGCAGACATGTGCTGGAGGTGCTGGCCGAATGGGGTCTGCCCGCCGACACGGAGACCGCCGACGCCATCCGCCTGATCGTCTCCGAGCTCACCACCAACGCCGTCCAGCACACCTTCGGCCGGTCACCGACCTTCACCGTCGGGCTGCGCCTCGACCGGGACGCGCTGCTGCGGATCGGCGTCACCGACAGCCATCCGCGCCGGCCGCGGCGGCTGCCCGCCGCGGTCCAGCAGGACAACGGCCGGGGCATGGTCATCATCCGCTCCCTCGCCGCGGAGTCCGGGGGCCGGCTGTCGGTCGTGCCCACGGAGTGCGGCGGCAAGACCGTCACCGTGGCGATGCCGTGGACGGCCGGGGTCCACTGAGCCCCCCCGTCTCACGGCGCCGGGGCCCTTCGGGTGAACGCGCCGTGCAGCAGGGCCCGCAGGGTGTCCGCCGCCGGGGTGCCGCCGCCGGTGCGGCAGGCCACCGAGATCGTGCGGTGCAGCGCGGGCGGGTCCAGGTGACGGATCCCCAGCGGGGTCACCGAACCGGTCGCCATCATCTCCGGGACCACCGCCACCCCGAGCCCGGCGCTCACCAGGGCACACACCACGCCGTAGCCCGGTGACTCGCAGCGCACCGCCACACTCGCCCCGGCGTCCGCCAGCGCCGCCTCCACGGCGCGCCGATTGGGATTGGTCGGCGCCATGCTGACCAGCGGCTGGCCGGCCAGCTCGGTCAGCGCCAGCCGCCCGGTGCCCGCCGACAGCGCATGACCGGGGGCCGTGACCAGCACCAGCTCCTCGGTCAGCAGCGGGTCCAGCCGTACCCCGTCCGGCACCGGCACCGCCTCGCCGGGCACATACTCATGCGTCAGTGCCAGATCCACCTCACCGAGCGCCACCGCCGTCATCTCCTGCGGCGGTACGAACTCCGTCACGCTCAGCTCCACGTCCGGGTGCGCCCGCCGGAAGGAACTCAGGGCGGGCGGCAGCAGATGCGTACCGGCCGTCTGGAACGTCCCCACGCGCAGCCGGCCCCCCGACAGCCCGGTCAGCTGGGACAGCTCGTGCCGCGCCAGATCCAGCTCGTCCAGCACCCGCCGCGCCCGGACGAGCAGCAGCTCACCGGCCGCCGTCAGCCGGGCGCCGCGGTGGTGGCGCACCAGCAGCGCCGCACTCGTCTCCCGTTCCAGCTTGGCGAGCTGCTGGGAGAGCGCGGGGGCGGTGTAGCCGAGCCGCTCGGCCGCCCGGGTGATCGAACCGGCTTCCGCCACCGCCACCAGGGCGGCGAGCCGCGTGGGGTCGTACACAGAAGCCACTCCCTTAAGAATCTCTTTAGGCAGACCCAGAAGATCTCCCATACCTATTAAAGGCTCCTTCGGGCGATGCTGCTGTCATGGACGGACAGCTGATGGCATTCACCGGTGTCGCCGCGGGCATGGTCGCCCTGCCGGGCGCGGACTTCGCGGTCGTGGTGCGCAACGCACTCGACTCGCGCCGGGCGGGCGTGGCGACCGCCTTCGGGGTCGCGGGCGGACTGCTGGTGCACACCGCGCTGGCGGTGGCGGGGCTCGCGGCGGTGCTCGTCGCCGTGCCGGCGCTGTTCGAGACCGTTCAACTCCTGGGCGGCGCCTATCTGCTGTATCTCGGCGCCCGTGCCCTGATCTCGGTCGCGCGCCGGCCGTCCGCCTCCCGCGCACCACGGCCCGTCGGTCCCGCGACCGCCGCACCGGCCGAGGAGGCCCACCCCATGGGCCGCCTCGCCACCGCTCGCTGCCTGCGCCAGGGCTTCCTCACCAATGCGCTCAACCCCAAGGCCCCCGTTCTCTTCCTCAGCCTGCTCCCGCAGTTCGTCCCGGCGGGGCAGCCCGCGCTGCCCCGCACCCTGCTGCTCGCGGCCGTCGTCGTCGGCATGGCGGCGGTGTGGTTCCCCGCCGTGGCGCTGCTCGTCGACCGCCTCGGCGCCTGGCTGCGCCGCCCGCGGGTGGCCCGCGCCCTGGAGGCCGCCACCGGAGCGCTGCTGACCGCCCTGGGCGGCATCCTGCTCGCCGAGCTGGTACTCGCCTGAGCCACCGTCGCCCCCGCAGCTCCGCCACCCCCCGTTGATGTCGCAGGGCCCGGTCATTGCTCCAACGTACCCAGGCCCACTGACAATTGACGGAGAACAGTGGATCGCCGCAGCTCAGCCCACCCGTCCGTACCAGACGGCGGAACTCCAGATGCGCTCCAGCCGCACCACCGCGCCCGCCTTCGGCGCATGCCAGATCCGGCCGCTGCCCGCGTAGATGCCGACGTGGTACACGCCGCCGCTCGCGTGGAAGAAGACCAGATCCCCGCTTCTGCGCGCCCCGCGCGAGACATGACTGGTGTCGTTGTACTGCGCGGCGGCGGTACGCGGCAGCGCCTTGCCCGCGTGCTTGAACGAGTACCTCGTCAGCCCCGAGCAGTCGAAGCGGTACGGGCCTTGGGCGCCCCACTGGTAGGGCGAACCCCGCTTGGAGGCCGCGATCCGCAGTGCCTTCGTGGAGACCGCGGCCGCTTCGGCGTCGGGGGTTGCTCCCGGAGTCACGGTGGTGGCCCCGATGGTGACCATCGTGAGGGCCGAGACGGTGCCGGCGCGTGCCAGCAGATGCGGCAGATGCCTGCGCATGCTCATGCGCAACCCTTCGTCAGCCGCCTGCGAAGGGAGACCTGTCGGGTTCGGGCAGGCGAAGATGCCCGGCCGTGCGTACGGCTTCACCCCAAGGAGCCCGTCGGCCTTGCGGGCCGGGGCCCCGTCGTGCTCGGTTCCTCCGCTCCTGCCGATCCAACCGCGTCGACCTGACATCCGGCACGGCGGCAGGATTAGGCGCCCGTCCGGACCGCCCCGTCGAGGTGGCGGGGTCTTGTCGTGGAGGGATCTTTACGCCGTCACCGCCCAAAATCGCGCAAGAAATGCGTTGCGTGACATTGGTCACATTTACACCGATTGGTGACTTATGTCGGATTTTTTGAGGGGTGGGTGGTGGTGGGTGAGGCCGGGACCAGGGCTGAAGCGTCAACTGCCGCATGACGTGCAGGCGCGCTCTGCAACTCGTCGCCCCTCCAAGGCAAGCACGCGTGCTACGCCGTACGGGCGGGTCGGCCGGGGGCGTGTCGTGTCACGGCCCGGGCGGCGGGGGCAGTGCGACGAGCCGGGCCCGGCGCTCGCCGTCCAGCACCCGCAGCGCCCGGGTCAGCGTCCCGGAATGCAGTTCACTCTCGCCGCGGCTGTGCATCAGCGCCAGCGCGTCGCGCAGTTCGGCCGCCTTGCCGACCAGCGCCTGGGCCGCGCGCAGGCCGCTGTAAGTGCCGCCGCTGCGTGCCGGATTGATCCGGCCCAGCAGGTCCAGGACCTCCAAGTACCGGTCGATCACTTCCCCCTCGGCCCGCGTCAGTGCGGGCAGCGGCGGCAGCTCCGGTGGCAGCACCCTCGTTCACCGCGCCCCGGACGAGGCGGCGGACCGCTTGCGGCCGCGGGTGAGCCCGTCGATCAGGCCGTACTCCTGCGCTCCGCGGGCGTCGAAGATCTTGTCGCGCTCGATGTCGACGGCGATCACCTCGCGCGGCTGCCCGGTGTGCCGGGTGAGCAGCTCCTCCAGCTTGTCGCGGGTGCGCAGCAGTTCCGTCGCCTGGATCTGCAGGTCGGTGGCCTGCCCCTGGATCGGCTCGGGGAAGGACGGCTGGTGGATCAGGACCCGCGCGCTGGGCAGGGCCAGCCGCTTTCCCGGTGTCCCGGCGGCCAGGAGGACCGCGGCCGAGGAGGCGGCCTGCCCCAGGCACACCGTCTCGATGTCGCAGGAGACGAACCGCATCGTGTCGTAGATGGCGGTCATTGCGGTGAACGAGCCCCCGGGGGAGTTGATGTAGAGCGAGATGTCCTGGTCCGGGGCGGCGTGTTCGAGGTGGATGAGCTGCGCCATCACATCGTTGGCGGCCGTGTCGTCGACCGCGGTGCCCAGAAAGATGATCCGCTCGCTCAGCAGCTTGGAGTACGGGTCCAGGGTGCGCGTCCCGTTGGTGGTGCGCTCGGTGAACTCCGGCAGGACATAGCGGGCCGTCGGTCGCAGCATGACCGCTCCCCTCCTCTGTAAAAAATGTACAGGATGTACATCCAGTTAGAATGGGAGCATGGCCTACGAAATTCCGGTGACGCAAGCCCGGGCCGAGCTCGCGGATCTGATCAACCGCGTCGTCTACGGCAGCGAGCGGGTCGTCGTCACACGCCACGGAAAGCCCCTGGTGGCACTGGTATCCGCCGCTGACCTGCAGCTACTCGAAGAGCTGGGGCGGCGGGAAGAGGGCGCTCAGGAGGAGCAGGTGATCAGCACGGTCTCCTCCGTGCGGCAGCTGCCGTCCGCTCCGGGCGAACGTCGGCGGTTCGGTATCGCGGCAGAACACCGCGACCCGGCCGCCGGGGACCGGCGACCGGGTCGCGAGAGTTGACCTTTACGGTCGAGAGCTGACCTTTACGGTGAGGTGATGGCGGCCGTAGCGGCCGTTCGGTGCGGCGCCCGCGTCAGGAGCTGAGCTCCCACAGTGCGTGCGCGATGGCGTCGCTGTTGTTGTCCAGCGCCTTCTCGTCGATGTTCTTCGAGGTGTCGCAGGACTGGTGGTAGCAGGCGTCGAAGGCCTTGCCCGCCTCGCCGCCCCAGTTCTTCGCCTGCTCCTCGGTCTTGATGTAGTCGGCGCCCGAGAAGAGGCCGCCGACCGGGATGCCCGCGTCCTTGAAGGAGGCGTGGTCCGAGCGGCCGTCGCCCTCGGTCTCCTTCTCGGTGGCGATCTTCTTGGTCGCGAAGAAGTCCTTGAAGACCTTCTCCAGGCGCGGGTCGTCGTCGTAGACGAAGTAGCCCGGGTTGGGCGAGCCGATCATGTCGAAGTTCAGATACGCGTCGATCTTCGACTTGTCGGCGCCGAGCTTGTCGACGTAGGCCTGCGAGCCGACCATGCCGTCCTCTTCGTCGCCGAACCAGGCGAACCGCAGGTGCTTGGTGGGCTTGAGGTCCGACTTGGCGACCGCCAGTGCGACCTCGAGGATGCCGGCCGAACCGGAGCCGTTGTCGTTGATGCCGGGGCCCGCGTCGACCGAGTCCACGTGGGCGCCGGCCATCACGGTCTTGCCCTCGTCGCCGCCCTTCCAGTCGGCGATGAGGTTGTAGCCCGTGGCGCCGTTGTTGTCGAACTCCTGGACCTGGGTGGTGAATCCGGCCTTGTCCAGCTTGTCCTTGATGAAGTCGACGGACGCCTTGTGGCCGGGCTGGCCGTGGGCGCGGTTGCCGCCGTTGGCGTCGGCGATCGACTGGAGCTGGTCCAGGTCGGCCTTGACGGCCTTGACGTCGATGTCCGGGGCGGCCGCCGGCGCGGTGCCGGCGTGGGCGCCGGCCGCGGTGAAGAGGGTGGCGGCGAGGGCGGTGACGGTGCCTGCGGCCAGTGCGGCGCGGCGTATTCGTATGGAACGAGTCACGGTATGGCTCCTGGTGTGGGGGGTTGGTGCGGAGCGTTTGACGCGCACATGAGGATCGCGATCATGTCGCGAACCGTCAAGAGCGGATACCGGACAAGGGTGTTCGTGGAGCGGAACACGTCCTATTTGCTTGAATTGTCCCGATGGGTGGGCGCGGTGACCCGCCTGCTACCGGGGCCCGGCGCGCCCTGGACGCACGGAATGCGCCACCGGGCCGCGATGACGTTGTGTGACATCGGCCGCAAGAAAGGAAACGAAAGTGCCCTCGGTTGTAACGCCGATGAAATCCCGCCGAACTAGTTTCGAACTGCGGGGCTCGCGATGGTCAACTGCTGGAAGTCGGTTTGCACCCCCTTTAATTACTGCGTGGTACACCTAACCGACCGGGTGTGCCCATGCCCGTGACCTGGGTGGATGTATCCAGGTGGGAAGAGTGTGAGGTGGAAGGTATGCAACTGACCCCGCATGAACAAGAACGCTTGATGATTCATGTGGCGGCAGACGTGGCCGAAAAGCGACGGTCCAGGGGGCTGAAGCTCAACCACCCGGAATCCCTCGCGCTGCTCACCGTGCACATCCTCGAAGGCGCCCGCGACGGCCGTACGGTCGCCGAGCTCATGTCCTCGGGACGCAAGGTGCTCGGCCGGGACGACGTCATGGAGGGCGTCCCCGAGATGATCCATGACGTGCAGGTCGAGGCCACCTTCCCCGACGGCACCAAGCTCGTCACCGTTCACGAACCCATCAACTGACCACGGGAGAGCAGACGATGATCCCGGGACAGATCCTCCATGCCGACGAGCCGGTGCGCCTCAACGAAGGCCTCCCCGTCACACGCATGACCGTCCTCAATGCCGCCGACCGCCCCGTCCAGGTCGGCTCCCACTACCACTTCGCCGAGGCCAACCCCGGCCTCGACTTCGACCGCGCGGCCGCGCACGGCAAGCGGCTGAACGTCGCGGCCGGCTCCGCCGTGCGCTTCGAGCCCGGCATCCCCACCGAGGTCGAACTCGTCCCCATCGGGGGCAAGCGGATCGTCGTGGGCCTGCGCGGCCAGACCGGAGGCACCCTCGATGGCTGAGCTGACCCGCCAGGCGTACGCCGATCTCTTCGGCCCGACAGCCGGCGACCGGATCCGGCTCGCCGACACCGACCTGGTCATCGAGATCGCCGAGGACCGCTCCGGCGGGCCCGGCCGGGCCGGTGACGAGGCCGTCTTCGGCGGCGGCAAGGTCATCCGGGAGTCCATGGGCCTCTCCCGCGCCACCCGCGCCGAGGGCACCCCCGACACCGTGATCACCGGCGCCGTCGTGCTGGACCACTGGGGCATCGTCAAGGCCGACATCGGCATACGGGACGGCCGGATCACCGCGCTCGGCAAGGCCGGCAACCCCGACACCATGGACGGCGTCCACCCCGACCTCGTCATCGGCCCCGAGACCGAGATCATCGCGGGCAACGGCAAGATCCTCACCGCCGGCGCCATCGACACCCACGTCCACTTCATCTGCCCCCAGCAGGTGGACGAGGCGCTGGCCTCCGGCGTCACCACGCTCATCGGCGGCGGCACCGGACCGGCCGAGGGCAGCAAGGCCACCACCATCACCCCCGGTGCCTGGCACGTTGCCCGGATGTTCGAGTCGATGGACAACCTGCCGGTCAACGTCGGTCTGCTCGGCAAGGGCAACACCACTTCCCTCGCCTCGATGCGCGACCAGCTGCGGGCCGGCATCCTCGGCTTCAAGATCCACGAGGACTGGGGCGCCACCCCTGCCGTCCTCGACGCCTGTCTGAGCGTCTGTGAGGAGAGCGGCGCCCAGCTCGCGATCCACACCGACACCCTCAACGAGGCCGGATTCCTCGGCGACACCCTCGCCGCCATCGCCGGCCGCACCCTCCATGCCTTCCACGTCGAGGGCGCCGGCGGCGGCCACGCCCCCGACATGATCGCGATGGTCTCCGAGCCGCATGTGCTGCCCGCGTCCACCAACCCCACGCGGCCGCACACCGTCAACACCGTCGAGGAACACCTCGACATGCTGATGGTCTGCCACCACCTCAACCCCGCCGTCCCCGAGGACCTCGCCTTCGCCGAGTCCCGGATCCGGCCCTCCACCATCGCGGCCGAGGACATCCTGCACGACCTCGGCGCCATCTCGATCATGTCGTCCGACGCGCAGGCCATGGGCCGCATCGGCGAGGTCGTGATGCGTACGTGGCAGACCGCGCACGTCATGAAGCGGCGCCGGGGCAGCCTGGCCGGCGACCGTGGCGCGGACAACACCCGCGCCCGCCGCTACGTCGCGAAGTACACCATCAACGCGGCCATCGCCCAGGGCATCGACCACGTCGTCGGCTCGGTCGAGGACGGCAAGCTCGCCGACCTCGTCCTGTGGGACCCGGCGTTCTTCGGCGTCAAGCCGCAGCTGGTCATCAAGGGCGGCCAGATCGCGTATGCGCAGATGGGCGACGCCAACGCGTCCATCCCCACCCCGCAGCCGGTCCTGCCCCGCCCGATGTTCGGCGCCACCGGCAGGGCCCCCGGCAGCAACTCCGTCAACTTCGTCTCCCAGCAGGCCCTCGAGGACGACCTCCCCGAGCGCCTCCAGCTGGGCAAGGCGTACGAGGCGATCCGCTCCACCCGCGGCCTCACCAAGGCGGACATGCGCAACAACGACGCGCTGCCCCGTGTCCAGGTCGACCCCGACACCTTCACGGTGACCATCGACGGCGAAGTGGTCGAACCCCACCCCGCCGCCGAACTTCCCATGGCCCAGCGGTACTTCCTCTTCTGAGCGGTGCCCATGAACACTCCGGAACACCACCGATGAGCCGCGCAGCGCTGCTCGTCCTCGCCGACGGCCGGTTCCCCGCCGGCGGGCACGCCCACTCGGGCGGCGCCGAACCGGCCGTCACCGCGGGACGCATCAAGGACGCCGCCACCCTGGAGAGCTTCTGCCGGGGCCGGCTGCACACCGCCGGCCTGGTCGCCGCGGGGCTCGCCGCCGCGGCCGCCGCGGGCTGCGACCCGCTCCTCCTGGACGACGCCGCCGACGCCCGTACGCCGATGCCGGCGCTCCGCCTGGTCGCCCGGCGGCTCGGCCGGCAGATGATGCGGGCCGCCCGCGCCACCTGGCCGAGCACCGCCCTCGACGCGCTCGCGGCGGCCCGCCCGCGCGGCGCCCACCAGCCCGTCGTGCTGGGCCTGGCCGCCCGGTCCGCGGGCCTGGACCCGCTCGACGCCGCCTACGCCGTCGCGTACGAGAACATCAGCGGCCCGGCCACCGCCGCCGTCCGCCTGCTGAGCCTGGACCCCTTCGACGCCACCGCCGTCCTCGCCCGCCTCGCCCCCGAACTCGACCAGGTCGCGCGGCAGGGCGCCGAGGCCGCGGCCCGCGTCGCCACCGAAGGAGCCGAGGCCCTGCCCGCCGCCTCCGCGCCGCTGCTCGACATCACCGCCCAAGCGCATGCCGCCTGGCCGGTACGGCTCTTCGCGTCCTGACCCGCGCCGCACCCGCCCATCCGCCCCCTACGAACCACCGGAGCCCCCGTGCACCTCGACCACCAGGACACCTTCCCCCAGCGCCACACCTACAGCGCGGCCGACCCCGTACGGACAGACGGGAAGCGGCGCGCCCTGCGCATCGGCCTGGGCGGCCCGGTCGGCACCGGCAAGACCGCCACCGTCGCCGCGCTGTGCCGCGCGCTGCGCGACGAGCTGTCCATCGCGGTCGTCACCAACGACATCTACACCCGTGAGGACGCCGAATTCCTGCTCCGCGAGGCGGTACTGCCGCCCGAGCGGATCATGGCGGTGGAGACCGGCGCCTGTCCGCACACCGCCATCCGCGACGACATCTCCGCCAACCTGGAGGCCGTCGAGGACCTGGAGGACGCGGTTTCTTCCGAGGGGGCCGGGCCGCTCGATCTCGTCCTGGTGGAATCCGGCGGCGACAACCTGACGGCCACCTTCTCCAAGGGCCTGGTCGACGCCCAGATCTTCGTCATCGACGTCGCGGGCGGCGACGACATCCCCCGCAAGGGCGGCCCCGGCGTCACCAACTCCGACCTCCTGGTCATCAACAAGACCGACCTCGCGCCCTACGTCGGCGTCGACCTCGAGGGGATGGCCCGCGACGCCAAGGCGCAGCGCGGCGAACTCCCCGTCGTCTTCACCGCCCTGAAGTCGGAGGACGGTGTCCGGCCGGTCGCCGAGTGGGTCTGCCACCAGCTGGCGCACTGGACCGCGGGCGCCGCATGACCCTCGCCGTTCCCGCCCCCGCCCGGCCGCAGAGCGCCGCCCCTCCGGCGGCCGGCCTGCGGGCCACCGCCCGGATCACCGCACGCGCCGAGGACGGGGGAGGCACCACCCGCCTCCCGGTCCTCGACGGCGACGGCCCCCTTGCGCTGCGCCGTCTCCGCTCGCACGACCACCGGGCCCGGGTGTGCGTCGTCGGCGCCATGAGCGCCCCGCTCGGCGGCGACCGGCTGGGCATCGAGGTGAGGGCCGAGGAGGGCGCTGCGCTGCACATCACGGCCGCCGCGGCGACCGTCGCGCTGCCCGGCCGCGGCGCCCGGCACGCCACCTACGACGTGCGGCTGACGGTCGCCGACGGCGCACGGCTGGACTGGCTTCCGGAACCGCTGATCTCCGCCGCCGGCAGCGACCTGCGGATGACCACGACCGTCGAACTGGCCCCCACCGCGCGCCTGGTCCTGCGCGAGGAACAGGTCCTGGGCCGCACCGGCGAGCCCACCGGAGCGCTGCGCAGCCGACTGACGGTCCGCCGCGCGGGCCGCACCCTCCTGGACCAGGAGACGGCCTACGGGCCCGGCGCCCCCGGCTGGGACACCGCGGCCGTGCTGGACGGCCACCGCGCCACCGGTCAACTCCTCGTCGTCGACCCGGAGCTGGACGACAAGCCGGTGGACGTACGGCTCCTGGGCGCGGCGGCCGACGGCGTCGGACAGGGCGTCCTCGCACCGCTCACCGGCCCCGCGGCCCTGGTCACGGCCGTCGCCCCGGATGCGCTGCGACTGCGGCGCATCCTGGACGAGGCCGCCCGGTCACACCTCCAGCTCGGCCTCTAGCCGGGCGAGGCGGTGGCGCGCCAGCGCGAGGTTGGCGCGCTTGCGGTCGAGTACCAGATAAAGGAACAGCCCGGCGCCGTTCTTGCCGGTCACCGGCCGGATCAGATGGTACTGCGCGGTCAGGGTGATGAGTATGTCCTCAATGGTGCCCTGGAGTTCGAGCATTTCCATGGTGCGCAGTTTTGCCCGGACGACGTCGGTGTTGCCGGCCGCGGCGACATCGAGATTCAGCACATTGTTGTCGCCCAACGTGGCGAGCGCCATTCCGCTGGTGTAGTCGACGAGGGCGACGCCGACGGCGCCGTCGATGGTCGACATCGCGTCGGAGAGGGCGGATTCCATTTGTGCCATGGGAAGTGCAGACCTTTCGCTGTGTGTCAGTTGGTGTTCTTCGGTGCGTGGGTGGCGGCACCGGGGGAGTTGTCCATCAGGGCGCCGATGCGGGCGGCGGTCCGCCGGGCCTGCCAGTGCAGGCGTCCCACGTTGGTGTCCGGGCCGGCCACGGCCGTAAGGACGGCGCGGTTTCCGGCCGAGTAGGCCGCGATATAGCCGCTGGCGCCTCGCGTGAGGGATTCCTCGAACGCGCCCTGCCCGGTCGCTTCCGTAAGCCGTTTGGCGACCCCTATGGCCGCGGCGGTGAGCGCGGCGAGGCCGTCCGGTTCGATGTCCCGCAGATCATGGGCGATGACCATGCCGTCGGCGCTGGCCACCATTCCGCCCTGCAGATGCCGTACCTGATCGCGTAGGGCAAGTAATTCGTCCCGTATATCGGGTTCGATCGTCATAGGTCTCCTGAATCTCTTCTGTCTCTTTCTGCTGGCGGGCCTTCCGAATACATTCCTCATGGCGTGGATTCGCAGGGGTTCACAGGTTTTCCTCCAGCGCCGTACGGAGGCGGACAAGGAGGGCAATATCGGGATCGGCGGTCTCGAGAATGTCCGGTACCGGTAGTTGCCAGGTCGGCGAGGGGCCTTCTGTTACGGGGTGACAGGCGCCGGGCCGCCGACGGGGCAGCGCCGTCGGTGTCGCGGGCACCCGTATGAGTCCGGCCGCGGCGAGGCGGCGGCTGTCCAGCAGCGTGACAAACGCGGACTGGCCCAGCGCGCGGGCAAGTTCGTACGGGGTGTGCCGGCCGTCGGCGCGGTCGAGCAGCCGGCGTTGCCTGCCGGTGGTGGGGGAGTGGCCCGAGGGGGGCGGGGCGAGGGGGACGACGGGGGAGGCGTCGACCGCCGCCCAGGGGTGCAGCCGGTCGAGCAGCGCCCGGCGGCGGGCCGTCGCCTGCTGGAGGGCGGCGGCACTGATCCCGCGTACGACGCCCAGCCAGTGCGCGGTGCCTGGCGTGAACGACGTGGTCCCGTGTGGCAGCGGCAGCGCAAAGAATGCGGCGTCGAGCAGGGCCCCGAGATGGCAGATCTCCAGCTCGCTCTGCGTCAACCAGCCTTCGCTGACGAGGAATTGACCACCGCGATGATCCGGCCCGGCCGTTTCGCGGGCCTGCCGCCAGCGGCCCGGGGGCACCCGCCCGGCCGCGCTGAGCCGGGCGTCGAGGCCGGGCGCCGTGCTGCCTTCGACGCAGTACACGGCGCCGTCGAGCAGGTAGAAGCAGCCGTTCGGGCCGTGCAGGGCGCCGGTGGCGCGCTCCGCTGCGCACCGGTCGAGCAGCCCGCCGGACGCGACCGGGCGGGGCGGTAGGGGCAAGGTCATGGCGGCGCGTCAGGCCGCGACCAGCTCCGCGGCCAGATCGCGCAGCCGTAACCGGGCGATGGCCAGATTGGCCTGCCCGCGATCCAGCCAGAGGTAGAGATAGGTCTGGCTGTCAAAGGCCGTGTGCACAAAGCGGATCAGGTGGTAGCTGCCGGCGGCCGTGATGATGAGGTCCTCGAGGTCCGGTCCGTCCGACCCGTTCGTGCCGTCCGACCCGTTCGTGCCCGTGGTGTCGAAGGTGGCGTTGCGGACCACGGCCTGGACCACCTCGGCGGTGTCCGCGGCGGCCGCCTCATGATCGGCGTGCGGCGCCCGCCCGGCCGTACCGAGGGTCAGCCCGCTGGTCCAGTCGACCAGTCCGGCACCCAGCACACCGGGGATCCCCATCGCTTGGGCCAACACCTGATCGATACCGGGCACTTCTGATCTCCTCGTGGCAGCCTGTGGGGGAACCCGCACGGAAGGTTACTGAAGGTGGCGGGTCCGGCGCATGTCTGAGCGGCATATGCGCGCCAATTGACGTGTTATCGCCCCTCGGTGAACTGTTGTCCGCGGCCCGTTGTCCGCGGCCCGTCGCCTGGCAGGCGCACGTCGACGAAGGTGTCGGCTCCGGGGCGGGAACCAGCCATCCGGCGCACCGACTTGACCGTGGCGGTGCCCGCCGTTGAGCGGCCCCGCAGCGTCCGACGCGGCCCGACGAACGGGGCCCCGGCCCGCCGGGCAGACGCCGGGCCGGGCGCGGGATCGGGCAGCGGGTCTGTTCTGGGTGAATTCCGCCCGTAAATGGGTAACTCGGCACATCCAGGTGCGGCGATCCGCGGCACGCCCCGCCGCTCGGCAACCTCAGCAATCCTACGGATTGGTAAAGAAATCGCGGTCAAACCTGTTCAGGAAGGGACACGAGGCGACAGGATCCCTCTGTAGCTAGCTCTGTGATCATCGTCGCCACAAGCGGCGCACCATGCAGGGGGATCCACCACGTGAGACGAACAGCAGCGCTCGGCGCTGCCGGCACCCTGGTGACCGGCACGCTCATAGCCGGCGCGATAGCCGCCACGCCCGCCAGCGCGGGCGAATCCCACCAGCCCGGATCGGCCGAAGCGCGCGGAGTCCAGGCCGCCGCCGCGCGCGCCGCCAAGAAGGGCATCGACTGGAAGGACTGCCCCGCCGACTGGGGTCTGAAGGCCCCCATCCAGTGTGGCTATGTCACCGTCCCGGTCGACTACGCCAAGCCCAACGGCCGCACCATCAAGATCGCCGTCGACCGCGCCGTCAGCACCGGCGGCAAGGAGGAGCGACAGGGCTCCCTCATCTACAACCCCGGCGGTCCCGGTGGGTCGGGCATGAAGTTCCCGACCCGCATCACCACCAATGCCCCGCTGTGGGCCAAGACGGCGAAGGCCTATGACTTCGTCGGCTTCGACCCCCGCGGCGTCGGCCACTCCGCGGCGATCTCCTGCATGGACCCGCAGGAGTTCGTCAAGGCACCCAAGGCCGACCCGGTGCCCGACAGCGAGGCCGACAAGCTCGCCCAGCGCAAGCTCGCCAAGGAGTACGCCGACGGCTGCGCCGAGCGGAGCGGCGGCCTTCTGCCGTACATGACGACGCCGAACACCGCCCGCGACCTGGACGTGATCCGCGCCGCGCTCGGTGACAAGAAGCTCAACTACCTGGGCGTCTCCTACGGCACGTATCTGGGCGCCGTCTACGCGACGCTCTTCCCGGACCACGTCCGCCGGATGCTCGTCGACAGCGTGGTCAACCCCTCGCGCGAGAAGGTCTGGTACCAGGCCAACCTCGACCAGGACGTGGCCTTCGAGACGCGCTGGGGCGACTGGAAGAAGTGGGTCGCCAAGAACGACGCGACCTACCACCTCGGTGCCACCCCGGAGAAGGTCCAGGCCGCCTGGGAGAAGCTGCGCGCCACCGCCAAGAAGAACCCGATCGGTGGCGTCGTCGGCCCCGCCGAGCTCACCGGCTTCTTCCAGAACGCGCCGTACTACGACTCCATGTGGGCCACCGTCGCCCAGGTCTGGAGCGCATACGTCGCCGGTGACGAGAAGCCTCTGATCGAGAACGCCGGGCCCGACCTCAAGGACACCGCGGGCAATATCGCCAGCGAGAACGGCAACGCCGTCTACACGGCCGTCGAGTGCACCGACGCCAAGTGGCCCACCAGCTGGAAGAAGTGGGACCGGGACAACACCCGGGTCCACCAGCAGGCGCCGTTCATGACCTGGTCCAACGCCTGGATGAACCTGCCCTGCGCCACCTGGCCGGAAAAGCAGCAGACCCCGGTCAACGTCAAGACCGGCAAGGGCCTGCCCGGCGTGCTGATCGTGCAGAGCACCCGCGACGCGGCGACCCCGTACGAAGGGGCCGTCGAGTTGCACAAGCGGTTCTCGGGCTCCCGCCTGATCACCGAGCGGGACGCCGGTTCGCACGGTGTCACCGGCCTGGTCAACCCCTGCATCAACGACCGGGTCGACGGGTACTTCGTCGACGGCAAGATCGACGCCGAGGACGTGACGTGCGCGCCGCACGCCACCCCGCAGCCGGCCAAGCTGACGGCGAAGGTCATCGGGAACGGTCTCTCCGGCCTTCCGGTCGCGCCTTAGTGACAGCATGAAGGGGCGGCCCGGGAAGTCTCTCCGGGCCGCCCCTTCTCCGTTCCGGGCCGCTCCTTCTCCGCTCCCGGCCGCCGCCTCTCAGCCGGCGATCGGCTCGACCCGCGGCTCCGCGATCGCCACATAGTCCGCAGTCGCCAGCGTCGGCGAGCGGTCCAGCCGGGCCGCATTGAAGTAGATCTCCGGCTGCTCCAGCAGCACCGGATCGACGACCAGCGCCAGCTCCTCATCGAAGGAGAACGGCAGGACCGTCCCTCCCCCACTCTCGGCTACGCTCGAGCGGGAGGTACCCCCATCGCTGCGCGCCGGCCGCTCCGCCACCTCGGGCGTCGCAAAGCCCGCGTACGACCCGCCCAGCAGCGCCTTCACCGCACCGAGATCCACCCGCCGGTCACCCGGCACGACCGCCGGCACATACCGCTTGGTCTTCTTGCCCAGCTTGACCATCACCACAAGGCACTTGGCGGCCTGCTCGACGGCGTTCCCGCGCAGCGCGCTGACCGCCTCCGTGGCCCCTTCCTCGGCATGCTCGTAGATCCGGTACCGGGCCCCGCGCTCGTCCAGCAGCCCGATCAGCTTGATGTACGTCTCGTGCTCACTCACCGCTGTCCCGCTTCCTCTCTCTCGCCCTGTGCCGCGCCGAACACCTCGGTGAAGGCCGCCCTGGTCGGGGAATCCGTCCGCCGGTCCAGCACGGCGAACACCACCCGGTCGAACCCTCCGGCAAACCGCCCGACGCCCAGCAGATGAGCCGCGAACGCCCCCGCCACATCGGCCGGTTCGTTACGGAACACCCCGCACCCCCACGCACCGAGCACCAGCTGACGGTGCCCTCCCGCCGCCGCGACCTCCAGCACCCGCTCCGCGCGGTCCGCGAGCGCCCCCGCGACCCGTCCCGCCTCGGCCGGCCGCTGCCGCGCAATCACCCCCGCATTCGGCGCCGCCGCCGTCAAGAACCCTGCCTCGTACGGCACTTCGAGCAGCGCACCCCGGTCGTCACGGAACACCGGCACACCCGGGGAGAGGATCACCCGGTCGCTGTAGAACGGGCTCGGCTCGGCCCGGTGCGCGGCGTAGAACTCCGGCGCTTCGCGCACACACGTATACAGGGCCGACCCCCGGCACACCGCCTCCTCCTGGGCCTGCGCGCCATTGAGATAGCCGCCGCCGGGATTACGCGCCGATGCGAAGTTCAGCACCGCAAGCGGCCCGCCGCCCGCCTCGGCCAGCCGTCGGCCCGCCGTGAGACTGCCTTCCCCCGTCACCTCGAAGACGGTCCGTACGCCCGCGCCCTGCCCCGCGACGGCGACTGCCTCCGGCCCGTACAGCCGGGTCCCCGCCCGCGCCCGTGCCACCGCCGCCGCGATGTCCACCAGCCGTCCACTGGGCGCGCGGTACGCACCCGCCGCGACGATCCGCTCCGTCTCCTGCGCCATGCCGCGCAGCCGGGCACTCATCGTCGGTACCCATGTATCCGATGCATCATGACGATCAAGATACGGGGCGGCGGCACGGCCCACGACGGAATATCCGCCCGCCCCGCGAGGTCTTACGCATGCCGCGCGGCCGGTCACCGGTCCTCGGTCGCGTACCCGAACAGCGTCTCATCCGGTGCCGGCGGTCACCGCGCGATGGCCCAACTCCCGCTTTGCCGCCGCCCCTTCCACCGTCACAATGCTCTCCGGCGCGCCCTTCGCCGCCTCCACCGCCACCGGTCTCTGCCCGCCCGGGGACGACCACTCGCAACGCTCACCACTGCGCTGCCCGTTGCCGTGGCGGACGGTACGGACCGTCAGGCGCCGCCCGCAGCCCCGTTCACCCTCGCCACAAGAGCGCTCAGCTCCCGCCCCCGTGCCCCCGCCGCCCATGGCCCCTGCCCTGTGCCTTGGCCTCTGCCTGTGCCTTGGCCTTCGCCTCGCCCGCGTACGTGTCCACGTACTCCTGCCCGGACAGCTTCAGAATCGCGTACATGATCTCGTCCGTGACGGCCCGCAGCGCGGTCCGCTCGTCCACCAGTCCGGCATACCGCGAGAAGTCCAGCGGCGCCCCGAACCGGATGGTGATCCGCATCGCCCGCGGCAGCCGCCGCCCCGTCGGCTGCGCCTCGAACGTGCCGATCATCGCGCACGGCACCACCGGCACCCCTGCCTTGATCGCCATCGAGGCAACCCCGGTGCGGCCCTTGTAGAGCCGTCCGTCGTGCGACCGGGTGCCCTCCGGATAGATCCCCAGCAGCCGCCCCTTGCGCAGCACCGCCAGCCCCGACGTGATCGCCGCCTGCGACGCCCGGCCCCCCGACCGGTCGATCGGAATCTGCCCGACACCCCGGAAGAACGCCGCGGTCAGCCGCCCCTTCAGCCCCGGTCCGGTGAAGTACTCCGCCTTGGCCAGAAACGTCACCCGCCGCGGCACGATCGCCGGCATCACGAAGTGATCGGCGAACGACAGATGATTGCCGGCAATGATCGCCGCGCCCTCCTCCGGCACATGCTCGAGCCCCTCGATCCGCGGGCGGAACATCAGCCGCAGCAAGGGCCCGAGAACGATGTACTTCATCAGCTGGTAGAACACCCGTTGGCCTCCCCGTAGTGAGCGTGCCGACGCAGAGTAGCCGCCACCTGAACAGGGCGCGAGTGGTCCGTATCAGCGGGCGTCGCCCGTCACCTGATACCGCAGGAGGACGACCCCGTTGCCAAACGCCCGGGTCTCGGCCAGCCGGAGCTCGGCCCTCGCGTCCGAGGCCGGGAAGAGCGGTTTGCCCCGCCCGATGAGTACCGGATGGACGTAGATCCGGTACTCGTCGATCAGGCCGTGCTCCCTGAAGGCCGCGGCGAGATCGGCACCGCTGAGCGCCATATCGCCGCCCGGCTGCGCCTTGAGCGCCCTGATCTCGTCGACCACGACATCCCGCATGACGGTCGTGTTCCAGTCGGCCCGCTCCAGGGTGCGGGAAAACACGATCTTGGGCATCTCCCGCCAGATGCCGGCAAACTCGGCCATGGGCCCGGTAATTGACGGATCGGCGTCCGCGGTCGGCCAGAAATCGGCCATCAGCTCATG
Organism: Streptomyces sp. NPDC048483; assembly: GCF_040651455.1. Taxonomy (NCBI): domain Bacteria; kingdom Bacillati; phylum Actinomycetota; class Actinomycetes; order Kitasatosporales; family Streptomycetaceae; genus Streptomyces; species Streptomyces sp. NPDC048483. The sequence continues at coordinate 11,206 of NZ_JBEZJZ010000029.1, read as the reverse complement.
GGTGACCCGCCCGCTCAGGAAGGCGCCCATGCCCCGGAGCTGGTCATTGAAGTGGCGGTGCAGTTCGTCATCGACCAGGTGCCAGTCGATCTGCCGGTCCGGCCCCTCGACATACCCGTCGAGCGACACCGACATCATCAAAATGATCTTCCGCGTCGAAGTCATCCGCCACTGATACCAGCCGTCCGCGCCCTCCGCGAGCGACCGGCCGAGGCGGTCCCGCAGATCCCGGCCGACCCCGCCGACCTCGCGCTCCCACCCTGAACACGACGAACGGCCCGCACACCCCCAACGGGGCCGTACAGGCCGTCGTCCGTGCTCCCGCCACCGTGGGGACGGATGGCGCAGGTGTCAGTCGTTCACGCAGGTGTTGCCGAAGGCGGGGTTGAGCAGCCCGATGATGTCGATGCTGTTGCCGCACACGTTGACCGGGACATGGACGGGGACCTGGATGACGTTGCCGGAGATGACGCCGGGCGAGTTCTGGGCTGCGCCTGAGGCCCCCGAGTCGGCGGCGGCGATGCCCGCTCCTCCGAGGACGGCGGCGGCGGTCAGGGCGGTGGCGGCGAGTGCACTGCGCATACGCATGCTTTTCTCCTGCGTTGAAGGGGACGCTCAGACGGAGAGTGTCCGTGCCCTGTCCTCAAAAACGCCGATAACCCAATAGAAGGAACGAAATCACCCATACGTGTGGGCGCGCCGCGTTGCATTCGACCGCATGTGCACTCCGCGTTCGGAGCGGGCGGGCCCGACGGCACCCCGACGGCACCCCGGATGGCGTAGCAGCCGTCGCCGGGCGGCTCGCCACGTGTCGCACTGGTAGGGAGCAGGCAAGGGAGCATCTGGCAGCGGGAGGACGCGCACAGCAGGCCGGCGGTGTACCCGGCCGGCATGGCGTACCGCACGTGTGCCGCTCGCTCCTACCAAAGGAGTCACGATGACCCTCTCGCCATTTCCGGCCGTTCCTCTGGACGTCAAGGAAGACCTCGCCGCCCTGCCGTTGGCTGAATTCTCCCAGCGATTCGCACAGGCTCTTGCGCCGCTCATCCGGTTCGCTCTCGGGCCGACTCTGCGTGAACACCCCAAGTGGGGATCGAGGCTGCCGTACGACGTGGCACCCTACGGATCATCGCCTTCCTGCGGACACATTTGCCGACCGGACATCATCCTGACCCCTGACGGTCCGAAGGTCTGCGAGATGGACTTTGTCCCGGCCGGGCGCGGCTGGCTGCTGGCTGCCCTGCCAAGGAAGTCCGACCGGTTGGCGGTCCTTCGGGAATTCGCGAAGTGGTACGTAAGCCTGGACTCCCATCTCGTCTACTACGCGACCGGGTCGGTGACCGAAAGCAAGGTGGAAACCGACCTGTTTGCCAAGGCCATGCGGGACATGGTCGGCTTCGATATGCGGTCGGTCAATGTCGATGCGGACCGTATCGACACGGACGGTCTGGTCGACCGGCTCTTCTACCGATCCGAGCTTGCGCAACCGCTCACGCTCGATCACCACCGCGTCATCACCGCAGAGCCCTGGCTGGACTCCAAAATGATCTTCGCGGTGGTGCATGACCGGTCGATGACCGAGCTGCTGGAGGAATCCGTCGGCCGGGAAAATCTTTCCTTCCTGCGTCACACATGCGTCGAATCGCACCTCGTGGAAGATGTGCGATCGCCTTCCGAACGCGGCGTCCCCGGTCTCGACGACCACCGGGAGTGGGTGCTCAAAGCCACAGAAGTGGAAAAATACTGGAGTTGGGGATCGCGCGGTGTGGTGCTGGGGAAGACGCACACGCAGGAACAATGGGACGAGTACATGAGGGGAGTCAGCCCCCATCAGGAGATGCTCGGGCACCGGCCGATCCTGCAGAGGTTCATGGAGTCCTTGGATTTCGCCGGCATCTGGAATTCCGCCATCGAGGGTTCCCTTGCGACGTCCGCCCCGGAGAGACTTGGCAGAACTCGCGATCCTGCCACCGGCCGGCCTGCCCAGGAGGCCGTCATCGGACGTCTCGGGATTTATTTCCTCGTCAGTCACCGGGCGGGAAAAGTGTTCACCTCGCCGCTGGGGAATTTGTGCCTGCGCCAGAATCCGTTGACGCATATGGAGGGTGACGCGCTGTCGATGGCATTCCGGCCCTCAGCGGCCGAACGTTGACCGGTTGCGCTGGGCGTTTCGGCGGTCGGCGCGGCAGGCACCCGGCCGCTGAGGCGAGGGGGGCCGCTGCCCCGTTCCCGCCGCCCGTTCCCGCCGCTCCGATCCCGCCCCGCGAGTCCGTACGGGCGACCTCACGGCGTGGCCGCTTGCCCGGTGGCGTGTGGCGGGGTGCGCTGGCACGCGTGCACCCGCGCTCGATCCCACCGAGCCACCCTCAGGAGAACCGCATGTCCCAGGCCCGCCGCGTACCCCGTGCCGCCGCGCTCACCGCCGTCGTGCTCTGCACGCTGGCCGCCGGCCCGGCCGGTTCCGCGGGCGCCGCGGAGCCGCTGTCCGACCGTGTCGTGTTCCTGACAGTGTCCGGTGCGGGCGACACCTGGATCCGCGGGGTGCAGCTCAACTGCCCGGACACCCGCGGCAGTCATCCGCACGGTGCGGCCGCCTGCGAGACGCTGGCCGAGGTGGACGGCGATCTGGACGCGCTGCCGGGGGACCCGCGGCCGTGCACCAAGCAGTACGACCCGGTCACCGTCACGGCGACCGGGGAATGGCACGGTCGCCCGGTGGCGTGGCGCAAAGCGTTCCCGAACGCCTGCGTCCTGGACTCCGACACCGGGCCGGTCTTCCGCTTCTGACGCCGGTACGACCTCCTGTACCACCGCGGGTGCCGGCGGCCGCCGTGACGAGCGGGCCGGTTCCCTCCGGCGCCACGTGCTCAGACCCGCCGCGCCGCCACCATCCCGGCCGTCACCAGCGCCAGCACCACCCACAGGAACCACAGCCAGCCATTGCCGCCCAGGGCCACGGTGTAGGCGGTCGCGATGACCAGCCCGCTCACCGTGCACACGGCCATCGTCTTGGCAGATCCGGGCATACCCGCAACCTCCTCCTGGCAGCCCCCAGCACTCATGCCGCGGGCCGCGGCCATGGGACCATCGTCCCCGGCCGCGGCCCGTACCGCCAGATGGGCGGCTTTGCCGTCACTGCCCCCGTGCGTTGAGCGAGGCGAGGTAGGCGTTGTAGTCCGCGAGGTCCTTGTCGCCGTTACGGTCCGCGGCCCGGTCCGCGCGCTGCGACTGGCGCTCCTCGGACTTGTACCACTGGAAGACCAGGGCGATCAGCACCACCACGGACGGGATCTCGCTGAACGCCCAGGCGATGCCGCCCGCGGCGGTCTGGTCGGAGAGCGCCTCGATGCCCAGCGAGGCCGGCGGGTGCAGGAAGGTGTCGACCATCGGCTCCGACGCCATCATCAACGCAATCCCGAAGAACGCGTGGAACGGCATACCGGCGAACAGCTCCAGCATCCGCATCACATAGCCCGGCCGGTGCGGGCCCGGGTCGACGCCCATGATCGGCCAGAAGAAGACCAGGCCGACGGCGAGGAAGTGCACCATCATCCCGATGTGCCCGACCCGCGACTCCATCAGGAAGTCGAAGAGCGGGGAGAAGTACAGGGCGTAGAGGCTCGCAATGAAGAGGGGGATGGTGAACGCGGGGTGCGTGATGATCCGCATATAGCGGCTGTGCAGCAGCGCCACCAGGAGTTCGCGCGGGCCCTTGCGGCCGCGCCCGGCAGCCGGCAGCGCGCGCAGCGCCAGCGTCATCGGCGCGCCCAGCAGCAGCAGGATCGGCGACAGCATGCTGATGACCATGTGCTGCACCATGTGCACGCTGAACATCGCCATGCCGTAGTCGTTGAGCCCGGTGCACATCACCAGAGCCACCGAGAGCACGCCCACGACCCAGGCGACGATCCGGCCCACCGGCCACTCGTCGCCCCGTCGCCGCAGCCGGAGCACCGCCCAGCCGTACAGCAGCAGTCCCAGCAGGCAGCCGACGAGAAAGAACGGATCACCACCGAACTCCAGCCCCCGCCCCAGCGTGAACGGCGGCAGATCCATGTTCATGCCGTCCATGCCGTGCCCGCCGTGATCCATCCGCTCGCTCCTGATTCGTACCAATGCTCCGGCGACAAGACTAGAGCCGCCCCCGGCCATCGCATCGGCCGGGGGCGGCTCTGAACAACGCCGGACCAGGGTGTACGACAGGGGACTAAAGCACGCACTCCGACTCGTCGTACCGCTCCGCCGGCACCGTCTTCAGGCTTTCCACGGCGTCGGCCAGCGGCACCAGCGTGATGTCCGTGCCGCGCAGCGCCGTCATCATCCCGAAGTCGCCGCGGTGCGCGGCCTCCACGGCGTGCCAGCCGAAGCGGGTCGCCAGGACCCGGTCGTACGCGGTCGGGGTACCGCCGCGCTGGACATGGCCGAGGATGACCGGGCGGGCCTCCTTGCCGAGGCGGTTCTCCAGCTCGACGGACAGCTGGCGGGCGACCCCGGCGAACCGCTCATGGCCGTAGACGTCCTTGCCGCCGACGTCGAAGGACATGCTGCCCTCGCGCGGCTTGGCACCCTCGGCGACCACCACGATCGCGAACTTCTTGCCGGCCTCGAACCGCTCGGCGACCCGCGCCGTCAGCTCGTCGATGTCGAAGGGCCGCTCCGGCACCACGATGGCGTGCGCACCGGCCGCCATCCCCGAGTGCAGCGCGATCCAGCCGGTGTGCCGCCCCATGACCTCGACGATCATCACTCGCTGGTGCGATTCGGCGGTGGTCTTGAGCCGGTCCAGCGCCTCGGTGGCGACACCGACCGCGGTGTCGAAGCCGAAGGTCACATCCGTGACGGCGATGTCGTTGTCGATCGTCTTCGGTACGCCGACGATCGGCAGCCCGGCGTCCGACAGCAGCCGCGCCGCCTTGAGCGTGCCCTCGCCGCCGATCGGGATGATCGCGTCCAGCCCCAGCTCGGCGACATGGCCGCGGGCCCGCTCGACACCGTCGCGCAGATGGGCGGGCTGCACCCGCGACGACCCGAGGATCGTGCCGCCGCGCGCCAGGATGCCGCCGACGGCATCCAGGTCGAGCTTGCGGTAATCGCACTCCAGCAGGCCCTTCCAGCCATCGCGGAAGCCGATCACCTCATCGCCGTGATCGGCGGTGGCGCGGTGGACGACGGACCGGATGACGGCGTTCAGACCGGGGCAGTCGCCGCCGGAGGTGAGGACACCAATACGCATTGCTCGAAAACCCTCTGCAACTCAACCGGAGGCCCGGACCCCGTCGTCCGGTTGGATCCCGCTCACCCTACAAGCGCGGGGCCACCGGGCACACGTACGCCCGCAGTGCGGGACTGCGGGCGTACGAATGGGCGCGGTGGCGCTCAGGCGGGCTGCGTCGCCGCGGCGATCCGCTCCTGGCGCAGCGCCTCGTACCAGCGGTCATCCACCGGGGGCAGCGCATTGACGTCCAGCGCCAGCTTGATCAGCAGGTCGGCGATGTGCGGATTACGGGCCATGACCGGGCCGTGCATGTACGTGCCGAAGACGGTGTCGTTGTACGCGCCCTCGTAACCGTCGCCGACGCCGTTGCCCTTGCCGAAGCGCACCTTGGCGAACGGCTTGGCGGTCTTGCCCAGATGCGTCACGCCCTGGTGGTTCTCGAAACCGGTCAGCGGCGGCAGGCCCAGCTGCGGGTCGATGTCGGCCAGTACGTCACCCACGCACCGTTCGGCCTCGCCGCGGGTGCTCACCACGTCCAGCAGCCCCAGGCCCTCCTGCTGCTCACCGAGGTCGTTGATGAACTCATGGCCCAGGATCTGGTAGCCGGCGCACACCGAGAAGACGATCGCGCCGTTGGAGACCGCACGGTGCAGGCCGCCGTCGCGGATCAGCCGCTCGGCAGCCAGCCGCTGCGGCCGGTCCTCGCCGCCGCCGATCAGATAGATGTCGCCGGAGGTGGGAATGGCCTGGTCGGACCGTACGTCCAGGCGCTGTACGTCCAGACCGCGCTGCCGCGTCCGCCGCTCCACCACCAGCGCATTGCCCTGGTCACCGTACGTGCTCAGCAGGTCCGGATAGATCCACACCAGACGCAGGCTGTTGTCACTCATGCTCGCTCGTCCTTGTCCGTAAGGTCGGTGGACCGCACTCAGTTGCCCACGCGGCGGCGCAGGTCCTGGAAGGCCGTGTAGTTGGCGATGACCTCGATCCGGCCGGGCGGCGCCAGCTGCACCGCCTCGTCGACGTTGTCGCACACCTGGAAGTCGAGCCCGGCGACCTCGAGGCGCACCGCCAGGTCCAGCTTGCGGTCGCCGAGCACGAAGATCGGGTGCCCGGCCAGCCGGGTGTAGTCGACGTCCCACAGCCAGGAGGTGTCGGTGCCGTCCGCGCCGCGGGCGTTCACCGACATGATCACCGGGGTCGGCGGCGGGTCGATCAGCGAGAACGTCTCCAGCCAGCCGGCCGGGTTCTTCGCCAGCAGCAGCCGCAGCTCCCGCTCCAGGAAGGTGACCACGTCATAGCGGCCGGCCACCGCCTGCACGCCGTACATCCGCTCCAGGGCGACCTGTGGCGGCACTCCGAAGGCGGCGGCCACCGCGGCCGACGTCGTGGCGTTCGCCTTGTTGGCACGCCCCGGCAGCTGGAGCTTGATCGGCCAGGCGCTGCCGTGCGGGTCGAGTACGTGATCGCCGGACAGCGCCCAGCTGGGCGTCGGGCGTCGGAAGCCGCACTCGCCGCAGAACCAGTCCTCGCCCGGCCGCTGCATCACACCGCCGCACGACGGGCAGGACCAGGCGTCGTCCTTCCACTCCTGCCCGGCCGCGACCCACACCACATTCGCGGACGACGAGGCCGCCCAGACGATCAGCGGGTCGTCCGCGTTGGCGACGATCAGCGCCTTGGAGCCGGCCAGGCCCTCGCGCCAGTGCTCGGCCAGCATCCGGGTCTCGGCGGCGCGGTCGAGCTGGTCGCGCGAGAGATTCAGCAGCGCTATGGCCTTCGGGGTGACATCCCGGGCCACGCCCGCCAGGTACTTCTCGTCGACCTCGATGACGCCGTACTTGGCGTCCGAGCCGCCGGCCAGCGCGGAGGTGATGCCCGCCGGCATATTGGCGCCGAGCGCGTTGGAGACCACCGGGCCGCTGGCCCGCAGCGCCTCCGCGATCAGCCGGGTGGTCGTCGTCTTGCCGTTGGTCGCCGACACCAGGATCACGTCCAGGTGCCGGGCCAGCCGGGCCAGCAGGTCGGGGTCGAGCTTGAGCGCCACCCGGCCACCGATCACCGATCCGCTGCCGCGGCCCGCCGCGCGCGATACCGCCGCCGCGGCCTTGCCCGCCGTCACGGCCAGCTTGGCCCGCGGCGACAGCGGCTCCGTGTTGCCTGCCATCGTCCTTGATCCTCCTTGCATCCGGCGCCCGCCTGCCGCGTGGCCGCCGGGGGAACGCCTCCTCCGCAACCGATGACCGGCCGGAGGCTTCGGTCGGGGTTCAGCCTATCGAGATCCGGCCGTGGGCCCGAACCCCGCCACCCGTGGCGCCACATCCGGTATGACCGGGAGGCTGTCCTGTGGACCGTACGCTGGACGCCATGCGCTCCCGTACGATCCCCGGCAGCACCGGCCGGCCACGCCCCATGCGCCTCCTCGGCGACCCGGCCCTGACCGCGCCCTGCCAGGAGGTCACCGCCTTCGACGGCGAGCTCGGCCGGCTGATCGAAGACATGTACGCGACAATGTACGCGGCCCGCGGCGTAGGCCTCGCCGCCAACCAAATCGGCGTCCCGCTCCGGGTGTTCGTCTACGACTGCCCCGACGACGAGGACCGCCGTCATCTCGGGCATCTCGTCAATCCCCGCCTGGTCGAGGTCGACGGACCCCTCGTCCGCGGACCCGAGGGCTGTCTGTCCCTCCCCGGTATCGAGGCCGCTACGCCGCGCCACGACCACGCCGTTGTGGAAGGGCACAGCGCGAGCGGTGAGCCGCGCACCGTGACCGGCACCGGCTTCTTCGCCCGCTGTCTCCAGCACGAGTGCGACCACCTCGAGGGCGGTCTGTACGTCGACCGCCTCACCGGGCTCCGGCGGCGACGGGCACTGCGCGCGGCCGCCCGCGCTCCGTGGGCTGCGGGGGAGTCCGGCCGCTGATCTTCCTCACAAGCCGGGTGATCGTTCTCAGAAGCCTGGGCCGCCCGCGCGGTCCTTGACGGTGGCCAGCTGTCCCCACAGCAGATCCGTCAGATGCTGCACCAACTTCTCGCGGGAGCAGGGGCGTTCGCGCAGCCACCAGTCGCCGGCCGCATGCATCATGCCGACGATGCCGTGGCCCCACACCCGCGCCCGTTCCTCGCCCTCGGGCCCCAGGTCGAGCCGGTCGGCGATCACCTGGGCCAGCTCCTCGCCGAGCCGGCGCAGCAGCGGGGCGGAGTGCCGTCCCACATCGAAGCCGGACTCGCCCTGCCCCTGCTCGTCGGACGGGTGCATCAGGAAGCGGTACACCTGCGGCCGGGTCTCGATCGCGACCAGATAGGCGTCGAGGGTGGCCTCGACCCGGTCGCGGCGCAGCACCGGGGCGTCCAGTGCGGTCCGCAGGTTGTCCAGCAGGGCGTTGGTGTGCCGTACGGCCAGCGCGCGGTACAGCCCGCCCTTGTCGCCGAAGTGCCGGTAGAGGATCGGTTTGGTGATCCCGGCCTCGGCGGCGATGGCGTTCATCGACGCGTCCGGCCCGTCGCGGAGCACAATCCGCTCCGCGGCCTCCAGCAGCTCCCGCCGTCTGCGCTCGGTGGCCGTCTGCCGACGGCCACCTTCCTGTGTGTTCTCCATGGTCGTGCTCCCACCCTCGTGACTCTGTGGCGCTCGCGCAACGTAACACCCGAACTCCGCGGCGAATTCGAAGCCTCGGGAGTTGACATCCCTTACTCGCGAGTAACAGACTCAGGTTACCGCAAGTAACATCTGAAAGATCGCAGCGCAGGAGGGGTCATGGCCGAGTTCACCATGGAGCTCAACGACGAGCAGAGAGAAGTCCGCGACTGGATTCACGGCTTCGCCGCGGACGTCATGCGCCCCGCCGCCGCAGAGTGGGACGAGCGCGAGGAGACCCCCTGGCCGGTCATCCAGGAGGCCTCCAAGATCGGCTTGTATTCGCTGGACTTCTACGCCCAGCAGTTCTTCGACCCTACGGGCCTGGGCATCCCGATGACCATGGAGGAGCTGTTCTGGGGCGACGCAGGCATCGCCCTGTCGATCGTCGGCACCGGCCTCGCCGCCGTCGGCGTGCTCGCCAACGGCACCGAGGAGCAGATCGGCACCTGGGTCCCGCAGATGTACGGCGATGCGAACGATGTCAAGGTCGCCGCCTTCTGCTCCTCGGAACCGGACGCCGGCTCCGACGTCGCCTCGATGCGTACCCGCGCGGTCTACGACGAGGCCAAGGACGAGTGGGTCCTCAATGGCACCAAGACCTGGGCCACCAACGGCGGCATCGCAGGCGTCCACGTCGTCGTCGCGGTCGTCGACCCCGAGCTGGGCTCCAAGGGCCACGCGTCCTTCATCGTGCCCCCGAACACCCCCGGCCTCTCCCAGGGGCAGAAGTTCAAGAAGCACGGCATCCGCGCCTCGCACACCGCGGAGGTCGTCCTGGAGGACGTCCGCGTCCCCGGCCACTGCCTGCTCGGCGGCAAGGAGAAGCTCGACGAGCGCCTCGCCCGCGCGCGCGAGCGGGCCAAGGCCGCAGGCGGTGAGCGGGTGAAGAACGCCGCCATGGCCACCTTCGAGGCCTCCCGCCCGGCGGTCGGCGCGATGGCCGTGGGCACCGCCCGTGCCGCGTACGAAGAGGCCCTGGAGTACGCAAAGACCCGCGAGCAGTTCGGCCGCCCGATCATCGACAACCAGGGCGTCGCCTTCCAGCTGGCCGATATGCGCACCCAGATCGACGCCGCCCGCCTCCTGGTGTGGCGCGCCTCCTGGATGGCGGTGGCCGGCAAGCCCTTCACCTCCGCCGAGGGCTCCATGTCCAAGCTCTACGCCAGCGAGGTCGCCAAGAAGGTCACCGCCCAGGCTGTACAGATCCTCGGCGGCAACGGCTTCACCCGCGAGTACCCGGTCGAGCGGATGCACCGCGACGCCGCGATCTACACCATTTTCGAAGGCACCAGTGAGATCCAGCGGCTGGTGATCGCCCGCACGCTGTCGGGGATGCCGATCCGGTAGGGCATCACTGCAGGAAGACACGCATAGATCAACTTGAAGAAGAAGACCCCACATTCATCAAGAGGTGGGGTCTTCTCTGCTCCAGAAGAGTAGGAGATGGGCGCCTGGGAGAAATTTGGGAGACCAGCTCGACGGCTGGGAGATGTACGGGAGAATGGGGCCCAGCTCGCGGTGGTCGATGACCAGCTTCAGTGACTGCTCCCAGCGCTCCTGGAGCGTCTCTGCGATCTTCAGCTCCATGGCCAGGGTGGTGTGGGAGTAAACCCCTTCGATGCCCTGCAGCTCATGGCCCATCCGTCCCTCTGTAGCAACCCTAGGGTGCCCGTCCTCGTCAAGCCACACCCTGTGGGAGTGCCGCAGCCCGTGCGGCGTGAGTCCCTCCACCCCCAGGACCCGGCTGGACCGACGAACAAAAGCAGCACGTCGAAGAGCTTCGGGCCCGACGCCTCGCACTCGCCGAAACGATCGTCACCCACCACCACTGGGCCACCCTCACCGGACCCGACCTCGTAAAAGCCCGCAGCGCCCTCAAGCGCGTCGATGACGAAGACGACAGCTGAGCCACTCGGCCACAGTCGCGGTCGCAAGATAGCCCCCGCCCGGAACGCCCAGGCGGGGGAGAGGCTGCTGGCAGCCAGCCAGCTCAGTCCGCAGTGTCGACCTCCACGGGCTCATCGGGGCAGCCAGAGGCCAGGTCGGTCAACACCTGCTGCTCCGCCGGGTCGACGCTCAACCGCCACCGCAACTTGATCGCAGTCCAGTCAGCGACATACCGGCAAACCACCGCGTCATCAGGCAGCCACGTGGACGGGTCCTGATCAGACTTCTGCCGATTCGAGTGCGCCGTAACCGCGACCAGCGCCCGAGAGTCATCCAGGTCGTTGGCGTAGCGTTCCCGCTGCTTAGCTTCGGCGTTTCGGTTGGGATGAGGCGGCTTCGCTGATCAGCAACTGTTGGGTAGGTCGAGGTGATTTTGTTGCCTGGGCATGGCGGAGTCCCGGCGTG